>DCAZ01000130.1:0-5625 GCA_002313925.1 Gemmatimonadales bacterium UBA1120 | reverse complement strand
CTAGACTCCGAAATTTGTTCGGCAAAGCTCGCGATTGCTGCATCACTGAGTAGCTCGACATCTTTAACAACCGGCGCTGTTGGCTGCTCACAAGCACCCAGCGCAACCAGGGCCATTAGCATGATTGGGCTTCTGTATGCCATTAGTTCGAACCTCTTCTCAGGCGGGTCGAGCAACCTTTCAAGCTATGAGATAGGTCTTTGTTTGGGTAGGAGTTTGACACTCCACAGTCCCGAATTGGTATCACTGAAAAAGACGTGGCCCTTGTGAGGCTGTGCCCCCCAAACCATGGTCGCATTCTGGGTATAGCCGGTTTGTGACACCGGCTTGAAGACAGATATTTCGCGACCCTGAGTGTAGAGATTACCCATGAGTTCTCCACTCACATCGACGACTCTCAGCCCTCCTTCATAGTAGGCTTGATAGAGCTTGTCGTCTTCTACCCAAATGTTGTGGGTTCCAAATTCTGGAACCTCATAACGGGCGACCATCTGCGTATTCTCAGGATCCGTAAAATCGATGATTTGAATGTAGCCTCTGTTAGCCAGAGGAATCCCACCAGTACCAGTTGAGGGATCGTACCTATTCGAGTAAGAGCCCATAGACTCTGGGTATCCCGCCCAAGCCAGGCCTCGGCGGTTCATGATCTCATCACCAAGGAAGAGGTATGTTTTACCTGTCGATTCCTGATAGTAGGGGAACGTCGCGTGTGTCGCTCCAGAAGGTGTGGCATACGAAGTAACGAACACCGGATTTTCGGGAGAGCCTCCCCAGCGTCCATTCCCGACATCCACGACTACAACCCCGGTGCCCCATTCGGAGGAGTACGCGAGCCCGTCGGCAACCCAGACGTCATGGAGCCTGCTGTCTGGGTGGTTGTATTCAGAGACGTATTGGGGGTCGTAAATGTCAGCCACGTCGATGATCACGTACTTGTCCCCATTCGCGAGCGCGTACAGGTAGTCGTCTGCGGCGAACATATTATGAACACCGCCAGTGATTCCTTCGTCGTAAAACGATGCAATGACAGGGTTCGTCGGATCAGACATATCCAGAATGACAAGGCCATCGCGGCGGTTTGTTGCTCCCTCTCGCGAGAGAACAGCGTAGCGTCCGTCAGGTGAGGCTTTCACGTCGTTAATAGTTCGCGCGTCCACTTGAATCGAGTCAATTTTTGTTATTAGTGCGGGGTTGGTGACATCGTAGAAGAATGAAAAACCACCCGAGACTTTCGAGCCCGTAATGGCATAGTCGCGACCATCAGTCCCCTCGAAGATCCAGAGATCTGTGGTCCGATAACGATTCTCAGGTCCGTGGCCGACGACTTCGAGTTCTTGCACAACCTCCCTGGGGGACACTTCAAAGGAGGCTCGGGCCGACAATGGGCCTGCGCTAACAGTTACTGAGTGTATACCAGCGATATCAGCAACGAATTTCCCTCCCAGCATCTGACCGGTTGCGGGTACCCCAAGCATCCCCTCAGTTGCGCTGTACGAATGGGACCAGCTTAGAGGTGCATCTTCTACCATTGAACCGGCATCATCCCGCACCATAGCATCGAAGTGAATCACGTCACCAGTACGAACTCCGGTGTCTGGACTTCCCATCAATTCAATCTGGGTTCCTGGGAAAGCTGTCACTTCGTGAGTAACCGAGTCGGTTACGCCCTCAAAAGAAGCAGTAATAGTCACGGTCCCTAACATTTGAGCGGTGACGTTCCCGAACTGATCAACTGTGGCAATAGATGGATCTGATGAAGACCATCTGATCTCGGGATCCGGCCGGACTGAGTTATCCGCGTGCGTTACCCAGGCTCGGTGTTCGACTGTCGTTCCCTCATACAGAGTTGCCCTAGCTTCGACGCCGACTGCACTAGCACGTGGCCAAGTAACAACGACTGGCACGCGCAAAGACAGGGGCTCGAGACCAGTATCTGCTGGGACAACCACGGTCACGATAATCTCATATTCCCCAGGCTGCAGGCCTTGTACCATACCGTTCTCAATGCTGACTGCATTTCTTGGTCCAGTGATGCGGAGTGGTACATCAACGATGGCTCCGCTTAGGTCTAGCGCTTGAACAGTGAAGGGAACTTGCTCGCCCGCGGCTAGTGATAATTGACTCGCACTCGGGGCAAGTCGAGCAACTGCCCGAGCGTCTTGAGCTCTGGAAGGGAGAGCGATGAGTAATAGCGAGAGTGACAAGAGAATCGGTGTGATGATTCTGTGTTCCAAGAGTTCCCCCTGTCGGAGCAGCATGACCCCGATTCCAGTGACCCGAAGACAAGCACGCAACAATTCACTGCGGTGCTAGAGTCCAGCGTAAGGCTGAGGAAGCAAGGGAGAAAGCCCCGTCCCGTCCTTGCTCCTAATCCCGAAGGACTACCGGACAGCTTTATCAACGCTCGGCTACCCCTATATTCCGAGCCCAGTTCTAGATCACTAAACCTTCAAACTCGGCTTGGAGCTGCCTTGCCTTCTGCCCCAGAATCTCGACGACTTGCTACGGTCACGGTTCCTGCACCGGACCTCCGGCCGGAAGTCTTTCTGTCACATGCTAAAGGAGATGCTCGTGGTTTCTGGGCACGCGGAAGCCGCTGGGTTGCTCATCAAGGAATCGCTGTTGAATTGAGGCCGGACGGTGACTCTAGCTCCGACCGGTTTGGTCTAGTCGCTGAGCGAGCCAGTCAAATCGCTCTGAATCCAGTTCTGCCGCGAGGAACGACGCGAGCGCCCCGCACGCGTTTTTATGGTGGGTTCTCATTTCGTTCAGATCATGTGCCGGAAGGCATTTGGGCATCTTTTCCTTCCTGGCTCTTTCACCTTCCAGCCTTTGAGTTGGAGGGAGACGATTCTGGTGACGCGTGGCTGCGTGCACGCACATTCGTAGAGCCTAATGCAGCAGATGAAGTTTTCGTGAGACTAAGGCACCAGGCTGAAGCTTTACGCGCCGAGCTTGCTTCGCACGAGGGTAGATTGCGAGCCTCAAAACTCCCAACGAAAGGAATACAAACTGCAACGGACAGGAGTAACTGGGAGGGGGCAGTAGAGGAGTGCTTGGCGATCATCCGGGGTGAGGTTGTATCAAAGGTCGTACTTGCACGGACGCTAGACTTGGACTTAGGTGATCCTCGAGATTCCATCGATACGGTCGAAGTTGTCGAACATCTTTGGGAGGCGAACCGTGGAAGTCATGTCTTCATGTTCGAACCTGAGCCCGGCTCTGCGATTGTTGGTGCCGCGCCTGAAACAATAGCCACACTCCAGGATGGCGTTTTTCACGCGACGGCTGTGGCAGGCTCCATTAGACGTGGGTCGACACCGCGTGAGCAAGCGGAACTTGCAGCTCAGTTACTGGCGAGCGATAAGGATCGAATTGAACAACGCATAGCGCTTGATGACATGTTGAGACGGCTGGAGACTGTGGCCCAGCAGATACGGACGGACCCTCAACCGCACGTTCTAACACTAGCTCGCATCCAGCATCTTGAGACTGAGATCCGAGCCAGCGTTCCTGCTGATATTGGCATCCTCGACTTGCTTCGGTTGCTCCATCCAACTCCAGCAGTTTGTGGTTTGCCTCGAGAAGCCGCTATGGCACTGTTGGCTGATGAGGAGCCCTTCGATCGCGGCTGGTATGCTGGCCCTGTCGGTTGGTTTGATCCAGAGGGAAATGGGATTTTTGCTCCTGCCCTAAGAACTGGAATTTCGGCGGGTTCGGGTTGGCGTTTGTTCGCCGGTGCTGGAATCATCGAAGGTTCGGTCCCAGCACTGGAATGGGATGAGACCGCGATCAAGTTCGAGCCGATGCTTAGAGCGTTGGAAGCGAGCGGTATGCGATTGGGCCGAATTGAAACCGAGGGGCACGTGACGCTTTTCGAGAATCATGGGGCAACCCAGCACATGCCGAATGACTGAGGCAGCCGCAACGACGCTCTGGGCGCGAGCATTTGTCGATGAACTTGCCCGATGTGGTGTTGAAGATGTGGTTATAGCTCCTGGCTCGCGCTCGACACCTCTGGTTATGGCTTTTGCTCAGGACGGTCGGTTCCGCATGCGCGTGCATCTCGATGAGCGCTCGGGAGCTTTTTTTGCTTTAGGTATCGCTAAGGCTTCCGGTTCTCCTGCGGCAATCATAACCACCTCGGGTACAGCGACGGCGAACGTTTTTCCAGCTGTAATCGAGGCCTCGCTCTGTGAAGCCCCCCTGCTGGTTTTAACCGCCGACCGTCCGCATCGCCTCAGGGGAGCAGATGCGAATCAAACAATAGATCAAGTCGGCCTGTACGGTACGTATGTTAGGGACTTCATAGATGTACCGCCGCCCGTAACAGACGGCCCAGCTCTTCAACATCTTCGAACGGTCGCTGTCCGTTCAGTAGCTGCCTCACTGACCGCACCTCTTGGGCCGGTCCATATAAACTTCCCCTTTGACAAGCCTCTTGAGCCTGTAGATCCGGACCCGGATTTCGTTGCTGCTCATCCCATTGCAGCTAATGGTCGAACTGATGGAAATCCGTTCGTTGAGATCTCTGTAGGGCGGACCCGACTATCTGATCACGAATTAGATCGACTGGCACTTGCCCTTGCTGCGAAGCGAGGGGTGATTGTGGTTGGGCCAGTACCGGAACCTGACAAAGTCGGTGAGGCTTCTCTTTCCCTCTCTGCAGCTACCGGATATCCGATTCTAGCAGATCCTCTATCAGGGGCCCGCTTCGGTCCATCGGGCGGTGCCAACGTGGTAGCGGCCTATGATCTGTTCTTAAGGGACGAAACCATCTGTGCTGCACTTAAGCCGGACCTTGTGGTCCGGGTGGGTGCAACTCCGACCTCGGCTGCGCTTCAGGGTTGGCTGCAGCGACACAATGGCGTCAGACACATTGTCGTGGATGCAGGAGGGCGCTGGAAGGATCACGGAGCTACAGCCACGGATTACGTTAGGGCGGATCCTGAAAAAACCCTCCACGCATTAGCGGAACGTGCCGACAACAATGTTGACCAGGCCTGGACTTCGTTATGGCATGCTGCTTCGCGAGCGGCTCGACACGCCATAGATGTAGATGAGGGTGCCCTGCACGAAGGGGACGTACTTGCAACGGTCGCCGAAGTCCTTCCGAAAGGAGGAAATCTTTTTGTTTCGAGTTCCATGCCGGTACGCGATCTGGACGCTTTTGGCCTTCCTAGACAAGAGCGGATTATGGTGTTCGGTAATCGCGGAGCGAGCGGAATAGATGGCATTGTTTCTTCAGCCTTTGGTGTTGCTGCGGCTCGGCCAGCGCCGACGGTGTGTGTCCTCGGCGATATTGCATTATTCCATGATCAAAATGGTTTACTCTGGAGTCGTGAACCCGATTGTCCCGTTGTATTTGTGTTGATCGATAATGATGGCGGTGGGATTTTCCATATGCTGCCCATAGCTGACCATGAACCTGTGTTCAGCCAATTCTTTGCTACCCCGCATGGGCTCGACTTCCAGCATACAGCGGCAATACACAACCTGGGCTGGTCGGATTTGGAGATTAATGACCTGGGCACCGAACTCGCGACGGCCTTAGAATCTGGCCGCACATCGATTTTACGAGTGACATCGGACCGTGAAACTAATAAGCGAAGGCACGAAGAGATC
>DCAZ01000039.1 GCA_002313925.1 Gemmatimonadales bacterium UBA1120 | reverse complement strand
CGTGGAAGTCTCAGGTTCATATTGGAGACTAGCGTCGTTCATCCGAAGTTTCGCAAGTGCATCGCGAAGATTTTCGTAGTCGTCAGTATCCGTAGGATAGAGGCCGGCAAATACCATGGGGCGGGCTTCCTGATAGCCGGGCAAGAGCTCTGTCGAAGGGTTGTCCGCATCAAGAATCGTGTCACCGACGCGGGTGTCACCAACTGCCTTGATAGCGGCTACGACATAACCCACCTCTCCCGGTGTCAGAGCTTTAGCAGGAACCCTGCCCAGTCGCATCGAACCCACCTCGGTAACCTCGTAACTCGCATTGACATTACCAAACGTGATCTTCATTCCAGGCTGTAGAGTGCCATCCACCACCCGCACAGATGGAACCGCTCCTAAGTACTTGTCATAGTAGGAATCAAAGATGAGCGCCCTAAGGGGAGCCTCGGCATCACCCAACGGTTCCGGGATTCTTTCTACCACAGCCTCAAGAACTTCTTCAATCCCGGTTCCCTCTTTAGCGCTAGTCAGGAGTACTGTTTCCGGGGGTACACCTAAGAGATCAGCTACCTCGTCGCGCCTACGCTCCGGTTCCGCACCGGGCAAATCTATCTTGTTGACCACAGGAATGATCTCTAGGCCCGCATCAAGGGCAAGGAAGAGATTAGAGAGAGTCTGGGCCTGAGGCCCCTGTGTTGCGTCAACAACTAGGATAGCTCCCTCACACGCTGCCAAAGAGCGGGATACCTCATAGGTAAAGTCCACATGACCCGGTGTGTCTATGAGGTTGAACTCATACTCTTTTCCATCCTGAGCCTGATACTTCATACGTACTGCATGCAGCTTGATGGTAATCCCCCGCTCACGCTCAAGCTCATTATCGTCAAGCACCTGTGCGCGCATCTCTCGAGGATCAAGTGTATGAGTCCCCTCAAGAAGCCTGTCTGCTAAGGTGGATTTACCGTGGTCGATATGAGCCACGATGCAGAAGTTCCTGATGTGATTGGTATGCACGAATCAGTGGTGTACCGGGTGATTTAGACGATGCTGAGGAAAAGGTAACGAATGAGTTGGTGCGAAGCTTCGACACACATCTCTCAACCAACATTTCTTATGGAACTGTATAGACCCTGGAACCCGTTGAGCACACTTGATCAGACCAGTAGGTTCCGGGGCTCTGATGAACACTCCACATACCGCTCCGAACGCCTCGCGTCCAGATTTACTGGACGCTGCAACTCTCTCTCAGCTCGGTGGAATCGAGTTGATTGCTCGGGAGGTTGTGGAAGGCTTCTTGATGGGCCTGCACCGCTCTCCGCATCGAGGTTTCTCAGCCGAGTTCGCCGAACTCCGTGCTTATCAGGCGGGTGACGATCTCAGGTACATCGACTGGCGAATGTTCGGCCGTTCCGACCGCTATTATGTGAAGCAGTTTGAGGAGGAGACGAATCTGAGGGCCCATCTCTTGGTGGATGTCAGTAAATCGATGGGTTGGAGTTCCGATCCTGGTGTTCTTCCCTCGAAGTTATGGTACGCAAAACACCTGGCCGCTTCACTAGCACTCATTCTCCTAAGGCAGGGCGACTCCGTAGGGATGGCAGCTTTTCATGATATTGTAGTCGATAGGGTGCGGGCGAGAGGTGGCCGGCGACAATGGACAGAGCTCACACACCATTTGGCAGCGCTCGAAGCTTCAGAGGGCACATCTGCGGAACGGGCAATTCGGGACCTCGCAGTTCGGCTCAAACGAAGGGGACTTGTAATCTTGCTCTCAGATCTTCTCGTCAGGCCTGAGGAAACCCTGACAGCCTTAAAGTTTCTGAGACATCATGGGCACGAAGTACTTGTCTTTCACCTTTTGGATCCGGGGGAACGAGAGCTCCCACCAGTTTCTGAGGCCCGGTTTTTTGATCCCGAGACAAACGATGAACTCTTGGTAAGTATCCCTGATATACGAATCGAATACCGAGCCGCTGTGGCAGATGCTCTGGAAGAATGGCGGAATAATCTCCGCCCGCACGGTATTGACTACCATGTTCTTGAGACTGACCAACCGTTATCAAGCGCCCTGAGAACTTATCTTCGCAAGCGCGAACGACTAGGGTGAACTCGGAGTCAGGAGCGCGGTGATGGGATTTCTGAATCCTCTATTCTTATTTGCTGGCCTCGTAATCGGGGTCCCAGTATTCCTCCATCTCTTTCACCGTCAAAAGACACGCCGACTGAGCTTTCCAGCACTTCGCTACCTCGAGAGGACTGAGCGTGAGCACGCCAAGGAGATCCGGATTCGCCAACTGCTCCTTCTCTTAATCCGTATTATGGTTTTGCTTTTTCTGGTTGGAGCTGGGGCTCGTCTTTTCATTGAAGGTCGAGGCTCATCTCATCCTCCAACAGCAGTCGTGCTCATAGTCGATAACTCCATGAGCAGTGGGCTTGTGATTGGAGAGTCTAGGGTTCTAGACGAACTGAAAGAGATCGCAGTGACCTCACTCGAAGCTTCTTCGACCGAGGATCAGTTCTGGGTCCTGAGAGCCGGAGAACCTTGGCTACCATCTTTCCCAGGAGGCACTAGCGAAGCCCGCGCGATAGTAGAGAACACGGAAACCAGTGACGCACGAGGCGATCTTGCTGGCTCCCTAAAACGTGCTGCAGGGATCCTTCGCACTGCGCCTTTTGAACACCGTGAGATCCACCTGATTTCGGATCTGCAGGCTTCCGCATTTCCCGCTCGCGGTGAAAGTCCAGCAGGTGATATACCAGTAGTGGTTTGGTCTTCAAGACAACGTCTTTCGCAAAACCATGCAATCACTGGGGTCTCGGTCGGAGGTGGCCTCCCACCGTTAGAGGGAGACAAGACGGAGATAACGGTCTATGCGCTTGAAAACCCCAACGATACTACACCTCTATCGATTCGCCTCATCGTCAACGAGCAAATGCGAGGGGTGACTCAGGTACCCCCAGGCTCGGCTAGTGCAACCACACTAGCTGCGAATGCTAGTGGCTGGATTCGGGGTTATGTCGACGCAGATCCAGACGCACTTAGGACGGACGACCGCCGATACTTTGCTTACCACTCCCGTCCTGCTCCCAGAGTAGCGACCACTGGTGATATCGGATTGTTCGCAGCTGAAGCAATCTCCGTTCTTGAATCAGCGGACCGCTTGAGATCTGTCTCCCCTAGGGAAGCAGAGGTGTTGATCACAGGGATGGGAGTGAGCTTAGATATCCTTCCATTAAGTGCGTCGGTGCTTGTTACACCACCCTCTGATCCCACTCTGCTTCCTGGCTTAAATCGTCGGCTTGCAAACGAAGGAATTCCCTGGAGATACAGTGCTCGTCCTAGAACGGGATCTGCAATATTAGGTGGCCGTGATCTACCTAACCCCTTAGAAAATGTTCGGGTCGAACGCTGGTACGATCTCGAGCTGTCTGATGATTTGGAAGCACCATCTCAGACCTTGGCAGAAGTATCGAACGAAGCCTGGGCCGTGCAAGGCACGGACGCCCGCGGACGGTCCTACCTTCTAGTCGCTTCTGCTCTAGATGTCTCATCTACAAGCTTACCAGTGTCAACCGGGATGATCCGGTTCATCGATTGGGTAGCGAATGAGTGGGCCGGAACTGGCATGGGCCATACCGATTATGAAGCTGGAGATGAGTTGTCAGCCCCCCGAGAGGCTACACATGTGCGCTTTCCCCATGGAGAGGAGTTTGAGATCGATGGCACACGCGTGGTACGTGGGACAAGTAAGGTAGGCTTCTACGATTTCTTGAATTCTGATGCCATTCTCGACGTGGTAGCCCTGAATTCTCCGATTGCCGAGTCCAGACTCGAGAAGCTGAGTCCCGAGGCGATTTTGACACAAATTGGTGAACGAGCAAGGCCAGCAAATGATAGGACGGAGTGGTCACGAGAGGTTTTCGGACAACGCCAAGGTCCAGAGTTGTGGTGGCCGCTGCTTCTGATGACCATCATTCTGCTAGTTATCGAGTCACTGGTTGCTTCTGCTGGGCGAGTGGACACAGGGGTAACTCGAACAAACCAACACCTCGTCAAACCCCGCTCTTGATGCGTCGGTCTAACCCGATCCTCACAACTATCGGATCCTGCCCCACCATCCTTGAGTTGGCACACGGGCTCCCTTCTCCCGGTACGCAAAAACAGCTTGGAGGAGTGCACGGTTCCCTCGGCCCTCTCACATTGGCAACCCTGAATGAATGCTGCCCCAATCAGGTCTTTGTTGCATTGGCCCGAACCCCCTCTGACGCTATTTCTGTGGAGACTGATCTTGATTTGGTAGTCACCACCCCTGATACCTGTCATTTCTATCCTCAGAGAGAAGCACTTCCATACGAGGACTCCGAACCACAATTGGAAATTGATGGCCTACGTGTAGAAGCTATCGAGGCACTTTTCTCAGGCCGCACTCAGATCTTAGTGACAACCCCCAGGGCCTTACAGGAACGTGCCGCAATCCCATCAAAATTAGCGGGATTCCGTCGAACAATCCGAGTTGGAGAACAAGCCAACTTCTCGGCGATCCGCGGTTTCCTCGAGCAGAAGGGTTTCATCCAGGCGCCTCTGGTTGAAGAGGTCGGCCAATTCGCAGTTCGTGGTGGAATCTTAGACGTGTTTTCCGTTGCCGCAGGCGAACCTGTACGTATCGAGTTCTGGGGTGACGAGGTCGCCTCGATAAGAAGCTTCAATATCTCTGACCAGCGTTCAACGTACGAACTAGAAGAGACTCACGTGTTACCTGTAACCTTCCAGCGCCTGAGTGAAGACACAGATAAAAGAGTATCAAGATCCCTCCTCGAGTTATTGCCGGCAGATGCGCTAATCACCCAGATCGGTGACTGGAGTATTGAAGATGAGGTGGCTAGAACCTGGACACGGGTAACGACACTACACGAAGATCTAATCCAATCCGGCGAGACCCCGTCTTTACCAGAAACGCTCTTCCTGCACCCCAATGAGTTCTCCCAACGACTGGAGAAATATGCTCACCTCCATCTCAGCGTCGGAAGGGATTCCAGCACAGTACTTGAGTCAAAGCCACCTCCAGAGATTGATCGAGATATGGGACGCTTGGAGGCGTACCTACGAGAGGGACAAGCCCAGGGTCAGGAAACGCTCTTACTCTGTGACAATGACGGGCAACTTCAGAGACTAGAAGAGATTCTTGGGGGAGTACCGCGAATCCCTTCTAATACAAGCCTGGGCATTGGATCCCTGTCCAGTGGGTTTGAGCTGACCTGTGGTGAAAGGCGACTCCGAGTCCTAAATGATCATGAAATCTTCCGGCGCACGAAACGTCTTCGAAAAAGTCGGCGCTTCCGGGGCTCGGTCGCACTAGAGAGCCTGGCTCAGATCAAGCCAGGGGACTACCTGGTTCACATGGATCATGGTGTCGGCAGATTCAGGGGGCTCGAACTTCTAGAAATCTCAGGCCAGAAATTAGAGGCACTAGCCATCGAGTATGCGGGAGGGGAAGTTCTTAGGCTTCCTGTCTATCGCCTTGATTTAGTTGAGCGTTGGGTTGGTGAGTCAGAGGACGCCAAACCACCATCACTCCACCGTATCGGGGGGAAACGCTGGAACACAGTGCGCAATAAGACGGAGCGCTCTCTTGAAGAGATGACGGTCAAGCTTCTAGAGCTCTACGCAAGACGCCAGTCTGCAAACGGTTTCCGCTTCTCAGAAGACACCCAATGGCAGACAGAGATGGAATCCTCATTCCTTTATGAAGACACTCCAGATCAGGAAAAAGCAACAATCCATGTGAAGCGGGACATGGAGTCACATCGCCCGATGGACCGCCTCATTTGCGGAGATGTGGGATATGGTAAAACGGAGGTTGCTGTGCGTGCTGCTTTCAAGGCAGTTCAGGATGGCAAGCAAGTAGCGGTATTAGCTCCCACTACCATACTCGTTGAGCAGCACAGGCACACGTTTGCAGAACGATTAGCGGATTACCCAGTGAAGGTTGGTGCCCTCAGTCGGTTCAGGTCCTCCAAGGAGCAAAAGGAGATACTTTTAGGACTTGCAAACGGTCAGGTGGATATCGTGGTCGGTACCCACCGCCTGTTATCTAAAGATGTTGATTTTAGTGATCTCGGCCTCCTCATCATTGATGAAGAACAACGATTCGGGGTAAGTCATAAGGAGCGTTTGACAGGATTGAGGGCCTCGATTGATATCTTATCGCTGTCTGCTACCCCGATCCCCAGAACCCTGCATCTATCACTCTCAGGTATCCGCGACCTTTCACTCATCCAAACTCCTCCCCGGGATCGCATCTCGATCATGACTAGTGTGGTCGGATGGACCGACCAACTAATCACAGAGGCACTGCACCGTGAGTTAGACCGCGGTGGCCAAGCCTTCTTCCTCCACAACAGGGTAGAAACAATCTACACGACAGCCGAGGAACTACAGGCCCTTATACCTGAAGCCAAAATCGGGGTGGCGCACGGCCAGATGAGTGGCCGTGAACTCGATAAAGTGATGCGTTCCTTTGTCGAAGGTGCGCTTGATGTACTCGTATGCTCTTCGATTATTGAGAACGGGCTAGATGTTCAAAATGCCAACACACTCATCGTTGACAGAGCTGACAGATTCGGGCTTTCCCAACTCTATCAAATCCGTGGACGGGTCGGTCGATCTGATCGCCGGGCATACTGTTACCTGCTGGTTCCTGATGACCTTAGCACGGAAGCACGAAAACGACTGACTGTCCTTGAGCACTATACAGAATTGGGCTCCGGATATTCTATCGCGCTACGTGATTTAGAGTTAAGAGGCGCAGGAAATTTGCTTGGAGCGGAACAGTCAGGCTTTGCCCAACAGGTTGGTCTTGATACCTACATGCGGCTACTCAAGAGGACGGTTAAGCGGCTCCAGAACGGCAACGAGCAGCAGGAATGGCCAGAACCTGACGTGTCACTAAGAGGACCTGCATATTTACCGGAAGGGTATATTTCCGACTCGACACAGAAGCTTCATTTTTACCGCAAACTCTCAAGAGCAGGAGGTCAAACTGAAATCGAAGCCATTCGACTTGAATTGGCAGATCGATTCGGGTCACTGCCGCCCGAAACTGCACGTCTTCTCGATGCTAGCGTGTTGCGTATCTTAGGGCGCAGTATCGGGGTGGAGCGCGTTATAGTGAATAAGGATTCAGCCCGGGTGAGTTTTCGTGAGGGGATTGTTCCCAGAATGGCTGTATTAGAGGGGCCCTTGAGACAGCGACAGGCAGAACTTGAGGTGCACCGGATTACACCGCTTTCACTGTTGCTTTACCAGACGGGAGCAGATCCAATTCTCGAAACAGTCACGCTAGCCCTGGCGGCACTGAGTTCTGCAGACTCCGCCGCTGCATGACGCTATATACACAGGAGAACCGGTGAGGCAAGTCTTATTGATGCAGAAGCGATGGACACAGAGGATGTTTGTTACACTGCTCATTGTGACAACAGGATGTACCGCACCTGAGTCGGAGGACGGTGTTGTTGCGCGTGTCGGAGACTATGACCTCTCTGTTGAAGAAGTAGTGAATCTTCTTATCAATGAAGAGCGTTTGCCAGCACAGGCTTCAGTGATCCAGCAGGTTGCAGAACTCTGGATTGACTACACACTACTGGGTGATGCTGTTGCGGAGGATACAACTCTCGCTTTTCTCGACTTCGACGAACTATTACGCCAACAAGTATACCAAGTAATGATACTTCAACTCCGTGACTCGGTGATCCAGGTCGATACAGCGATCTCCGATCTAGAGTTGGAGGAAATCTACGCCGCCGAAGACCCGGAACTCGAAATCCGTGCTAGTCATATACTCCTCCAGTATCCGCCTCAAGCTACCCTCACTCAACAGGATTCCGTGCGAGCGGAGATCTTGGCTATCCGAAATCGAATCGAATCTGGTGAGCTTTTCGGTACATTGGCGACTCAATACAGCCAGGACCGTGGATCAGGAGCCGTCGGAGGTGATCTTGGATTCTTCGGGCGAGGGGAAATGGTCCAGCCATTTGAGGAGGCGGTCCTCACCCTGTCTCCGGGTGAAATGACGGGTCCTGTAGAAACTCAATTCGGCGTCCACCTAATAAGGCTTGAACAGTTGAGGACCCAAAATTTTGAGGAGGTTGTGGCGGGTCTCCGGAATCGTATTCAGACACAGCGATTCCTGCGGGCTGAATCGACTTTTGTAGCAAGTATTCAACAAGGTGCGGAGCCTCAATCGACTGAAAATGCCTATGTTGTGGTGCGCGAGATAGCCGATAATCCGGCGACCAGACTCTCAGGACGGGCTGGACGACGCCCCGTATTCGAGTACTCGGGTGGTGAACTCACAGTGACGGAAGTTCAGCTTGTTCTCCAGGCACAGAGTCCAGACTTCCAAGAACAAGTAGTCACAGGGACCGATGAGCAGCTCAATCAGTTCCTACTCGGCCTTGTGCAGCGTGAACTTCTTGTGGCTGAAGCCAAGGCATCCGGACTCGAGCCTGAGAGAGAGGTTCTGGACTCCATGGCTATCGGGGCTCGTAACCAACTCCGTTCTGCAGCTCGGGCCCTTCGCTTTATCGAACTCGATAGAGCACCTGGGGAACCCACTGAACAGGCTCTCTCACGGGCCGTATTAGAGGCGATAGCCAATGTCTTAACTGGGGCTACAGAAGTTATTGACCTTGGAGCAATCGGCTTTCAACTAGAGCAACGTACATCCCCCTATATATCAGACAGAGGGGTCGGTCAGGCTATCCTTCGTCTCGGACAGCTTCGTGCGAACCGGAGCCCATCTATCGTGGAAGAGGGAACAGAAGTACCGAATCTTGTTCCGGACACATTGAACTAATGAGGAGAAGGGGTCAGATGTCCGGACCTTCAGACAGTGTGACGGGTTACGACGGATTATGTTTAGAAGACTAATAGCCTTGTCGATCGGGCTAATGATTAGCCCTGAACTCATGACGGCTCAGGTTCTGGGTGAAGAAGATGTGGTTGACCGAGTCATGGCGATCGTAGGGGACTCCATCATCCTGCAAACTGAGATCCAGGAAGAGCTCCAAAGGATGGCCATGTCCGACGGGGTCACTTTACCTGACCCGGGCCCGGAACTTGACCAGATGATGAGCCAGGTGCTCGAACAGATGATCAACCAAACTCTGGTATTACAAGAAGCAGCGCGTGATACCCTGCTTCAGATCGACGAATCAGAGATCGAGGATCGAGTTGCTTCTAGAATCACCGAGGTTACCCAGCAATTTGGAGGGCAATCAGCGCTACAACAGGCACTTGAAACAGACGGGCTTAACCTCGCTGAATACCGTGAACTGCTCAGAACGCAAATCAGGCAAGAGCAAACCCAGCAACTCTTTCTCCAACGGAGCCTTCAGAACGCCCCGACAATTGAGCTGTCTGAGGATGACCTACTTGAGTCCTTCCAGGCGGCCCGAGGGCAACTCCAGCAACGTCCTAAGATTATCACGTTTACTCAAGTTGTATTAAAACCAACCCCCTCAGAGATGGCAGAGCAAGCTGCTCGCGCAGAGGCAGACTCCGTACTTGGAGAGATCCGGAGTGGTGGGGATTTCGAGGAACTCGCTCAGCTTCACTCAGACGACATCGGCAGCTCCGAGCTTGGAGGAGATCTCGGCTGGTTCAGGCGTGGTGCAATGGTTGCAGAATTCGACGATGCTGCCTTTTCGATGATGGACGGACAGGTAAGTGACATCGTCCAGACAGAATTCGGATACCATATCATTAAGATCGAGCGCTCTCGGGGAGGGGAGAAAAGAGGCCGACACATCCTCGTCATGCCGGAAATGACTGAGACAGATGTCCAGACAGCCCGGGATACAGCATCCGTGGTACTGGAGCAAGTGAAAAACGGAGAGCCCATGGAGATATTATTTGCACAATACTCCGATCAAGAAGCTCCCGATACGATCCCCGTGCCGTTCGATCAAATAGATCAACTGCCACTTGGATACGGGGTGATCAGTACCGCGATGGCTAACGATGTGATCGGGCCAATCGAGTATCAAACTCCTAGGGGGGATGTCAGGCTTGCAGTCGTAAAAGTGGAAGAGATTCGCGAAGCAGGAGCGTATACATTTGAGGATCTACGTGGGCAAGTAGCCGCACAACTTCAGGAACAGAGACAGTATGCCAGAATCCTGGAAGGGCTACGGGCCAAAACCCACATTGAGATCCGGCAATAAGCTTCGGGACACGTGTATCCTCATATCGCTATAACTCTCGGCGATCCGCAAGGCATTGGTGCTGAGGTCGCCTTTCAATCGGTTCGTGATCTCAAAACTGAACTCAAGCACTTCTCAATAACATTCTTAGGTTCAGAAGAGACACGCGGCCAGGTACCATCTGAGCACGAATTCATAGCGGTTGGTGCGTGGGATGGAACTCCGAAGGGCGCTGGACAAGTTGCAGCACTGGCAATCGAGCAGGCAGTCACGGGAGTACGAGACGGACTGTTTCACACAATAGTCACTGCCCCTGTACACAAGCCTTCTCTGCGGTCTGCAGGATGGGATGTACCAGGACAAACTGAGATGCTCCAAAAGCTCACTGGTTCTAACCCAGTAGGAATGCTGATGGCAGCAGAAATGACCGATCGAGGGAGCCCGCTCAGAGTATTGCTAGCGACGACACATCATCCTCTTCGCGAAGCCATAAGCCTCCTTAGTGAAGAGTTACTTCTTGAACAGATCGTACTCCTCTCTGAAGCATTGCAGAGTGATTGGGGCCTAGTTGCCCCACAAATCGCGATATGTGGGCTTAATCCTCACGCGTCAGATGATGGCCTGTTCGGAGATGAGGAAGCCATGATCTTAAGTCCCGCGATCGAGCGCGCCCGAGAAATGGGTACCAATGTTGCCGGACCTTTCCCGGCGGACACCGTATTCTACCGTGCGCTCACCGGAAACTTTGATGCTGTTGTTGCACCATATCACGATGTCGGTATGGCAGCGTTCAAAACTGCTGCTTTCGGGAGAGGTGTAAACGTAACGCTCGGTCTTCCCTTTGTGAGAACATCACCTGATCACGGGACTGCTTTTGATATCGCAGGAACTAGCTCAGCCAATGCGACCTCGATGGCGGAAGCTGTGAGACTGGCCATCCACCTTACACAGAATCGTTTCAGCAAGATTTTTTTGCATGACTGATTTTCCTCGTCAGACTCTTCCAGTTCGAATGCATTTTTTCCAAATCAGTTTTTGATCAAGCTTACAAAGGGTTACAAAAAGGATCCGGACTTGGGCGATTCAGCCAGCTTGGGGGTCATGTTGTGTCGCTGACTGGCCGAATGGACCTCCTAGCCATCATGATTGTACTTGCGAATGCTTCCTGCACGATGATCGGCACCCCGGAGCTCGAACCTCCTTCACCTGAGATTACAGATAATCACGCCGAGTTAGGAGAAGTCCGCGCCGGCGACGCAGTCACGAGTCTAGAAGACCGACGCCGAGAACTGGAGGCACCTACAAGCTCAGAACTCTCAATGTCAATTGGAGATGCGGGGAGTCTTGAATGGCCGCTAGATGGTGATCTCATTTATCGGTTCGGGCGAGAACAACGTCCCAATGGACTGGTGCTCAATTGGAACGGTGTAGGGATCGCCGGGTTGCCTGGAAGCCCAGTACACGCTGCTAGAAAGGGACTCATAGTTCTAGCGGGACCGTTTGAGGGATACGGACCAAGCGTCGTACTTAGTCATGGAAACGGATTCTATTCCCTTTACTTATACCTCGAAGAAATCAGGGTAGTCGAAGGCCGCAGTATCGATGCGGGTCATGTGATTGGAACAGTTGGAGGTACTGATACTGCGCAAGGACCGCACATTGAGTTCCAGGTTCGTGCTCCCATCGATGGAAGTGTACCAGAAGCCCAGGACCCACTAGAGTGGCTTAAGCCCCGAGCCGGCAGATGAGCCTGCACCCCGTCGTAGGACACAAAGACTTTCTTTCTTCAATGGCGCGCGCTCATGAGCGAACATCCCTCCCCTCCTCACTGCTGCTCCATGGACCACGCGGTGTAGGAAAGCAAAGGGTTGCTTTATGGATAGCTCAACTCACGATCTGCGAGAGGCCGGTAGCTGACGGTCCTTGCGAGAAATGTGGGGCTTGTCGGATGGCTGTGAAGCTCGAGCATCCCGATGTTCACTGGTACTTCCCGCTTGCGCGTCCGAAAGGGGTAGCTGGCGATCGTTTGGTTACCGCTCTTGAGGATGCTCGTATGCAGGCACTTGAGGATCTTCGGGCTGAGCCGCTTTACGCGAGCCACACCGCTGATGTCAGGGGGCTCTACTTTGGTATTACCAAGACCATTCGACGACAAGCACATCTTCGTCCGAATATGGCACCAGGCCAGGTCTTCATTATCGGGAACGCAGAGCTACTCGTGCCTCAAGAGGCGAGTCCAGAGGCTGCCAACGCTCTGCTCAAGCTATTAGAAGAACCGCCGGGAACATCGCGTTTCATCCTTACCTCTAGTGAGCCCGGAAGGCTCCTACCAACCATTCTATCACGAACCGTTGCGCTCCATGTTGCTCCTCTAGGTACGGACTTGATCGATATATTTCTCAGCGAACACACAGACGCCGACCGGGAAACAACCAAATGGGCATGCGAACTTTCCCAGGGATCAATTGGTCGTGCACTCGGATTTCTTCCTGATGGCCAGGAAGAGGGGCCCTTAGAATCCTTGAGACGCCAAGCACTAGCATTGATTGAAGTAGCCGTAGTTAGAGACCCAGGCCAAGGCTATGAGCTATCTCTGAGTTATCCATCATCTGGAGCTCGAGCGTTGATTCCGCTATGCACATTTATCGAAGAATGGCTTCGAGATCTGGGCGCTATCGTCTCTGGCGCCGGAGATCGAGTGTTCAACTTTGATGAGCGTTCGCACCTACAGGAGCTAGTAGCTAGAACATCGATTCGTGGGTCCGAGATCGTTCTGGCCTTGACCGAGGTCGAACAAGCGCGAGAGCTTGCACGGGGCAACGTCAATCCCCAACTCATCATCAACGGCCTCGTCAGAAATCTCAGACGTCGGCTTATCGCTACTTAGCATACGCTCGGAGTGTTATGGAGGATTCAGAAGGATTAACGCACATCGACCGCGAGGGCCGACCTCGAATGGTTGATGTCTCAGAGAAAGAACAAACTGCAAGGCACGCGGTTGCGACCGGAAGAATCATCACTTCTCCGGAGGCGCTAAAGCGCATTATGACCGGTGACGTAAAAAAAGGTAGTGTCCTGCAGGTTGCTGAACTTGCTGGGATTATGGGTGGCAAGAAGACCCATGACCTCATCCCACTATGTCATCAGCTAAATGGCGTGAACATAACCATGAGGCTTGAAGCGGATCCGGATCTTCCAGGAATCGTTGCACAAGCAGAAGTAACGGTTACGGGTCAGACAGGAGTTGAGATGGAAGCACTAACCGCGGTTAGTGTGGCTCTGCTAACTGTCTACGATATGGCAAAGTCTATGGACCGCGGTATGCGCATCGAGGGCATTCACCTCTTATCTAAGAAAGGCGGTCGTTCAGGAAGCTGGACAAGTAATGAGTAGGCTTAACTACCGGGCTTAGAATCCCGTTTCAAGCCTGCCGAGACTGGGACCGTAATCATCGCACCGATCCTTAGATAACGAGGTCTTATAGTAGGGTTCGCAGCTCTCAAGTCTGGCACGGAAACGCGATACAGAACAGCTATATGGCTGAGTGTTTCTCCGGGAGCCACAATATGTTCCACGAAACTGACTCGCTCATCGACCGGGATCAAAGCATAGTTTCTCGAGAATAGATCTCCCTTCCCTTTAGGGACCCTCACTGAGACCTGTCTGAGAGGAGGAGTCATTCCTCTAACATACTGTGGGTTGAGTCGAGAGATTTCCGTATCAGCGCTTTCCGAGGCTTTCGCAATCACATCAAGTGTGGTCGCATCTGGAACCCATACCTGGTCAAAACTGAAAGGATCTTGCGCTGGAAGATCATAACCATGGGAAGTCGGGTTCCCGGCAACAACAATGGCCCCGAAGAGCTTAGGAAGAAATTCTCTTGTTTCCTTCGGTAGATAACGACGTAGTTCCCAGTAGAGGCGGTCGGTACCTGGTTCAAGGGGTGCGTACCGGATAAGCAATCGTCTCACACGGCCGGGGCCCGAATTATATGCCGCTAAGGCAAGGAACCAGGAACCGAACTCTTCATAGAGCTCTCCCAAGAACACCGCTGCTGCCTCAGTCGACCTAAGTGGATCACGTCTCTCATCCACTAGTGCCGTCACCTCCATCCCCAAGTCCTTCGCGGTCGGAGCCATAAACTGCCAGAGGCCAACCGCGTTCGCACGGCTCACAGCAACGGGGCTATATCCGCTCTCAATCACCGGCAGATACCTTAGAGATTGCGGAAGGTCATGCAAAGCCAGTGTAGAATCCACAGTCCCCTCAAACCATTTCATACGCCTCAAGTAGTCGGGGAACCAGCTTGACGCAGATGTGGTCCAAAACCCTACCCACTCTTGCACCTCTTCCATAAAACTCGAATCACGTAGCATGGGCGTAGCCAAAAGCTCATCCACAGGAAGATCTTCAAAGTTCGGAGCAACCAGAGGCTCTCTTAGGGGCAGCGCTTCTAAGTCTGAGTTCTCGGATACCAGACTTGGAGCCTCCACAGGAGCAGGAGGATGCAGTGGAGAGGAGCCATCAGCACAGCCCCCCAATATCCCAAAAATTAGGCACCCTATGAGTGCACTTCCAGGTCTCGATCTAGGCTTCATAGATAGAAACTATTCGAACAAGAAACCATCAGGATGATAGCTAATGGAGCACTGTGGATTTTGGTAGTAAGGGAAAAGGGCGATACCTGTGAGTATGAGAAAAACTGCAAAAACGGCTAACAGCAGTCACACTTAGAGCACTCACAGCAGCAGCAGGTACATGAACAGCCATCACACTTACAGCAGTCACATTTCTGTGGGCAGTCACAACTCATGTCTACCTCTCTTGTTTAAATGCTAGCAGAAAAATTGGAATCAACTACTACCTAAGTTTTACTCCCATCCTATTTGTTTAAAGAAGTAATGAGGGTTCCAGACTTTTGTTAAATGCTTGATTTTGTCTCCAGAAAATTCCAACGCATAAACATAGTCAACTGTCCCTTTTAGACCTGTAGGCTCTGGCCCACCTTCACCTGTGTGTGTCCCTGAAAATAGAGCAAAGAACGAAACATGCTTGTTCTCTTCATCAACTGTAAGCGATTTAATTTCATAATCACAATCAGGCATAAGACCGCAAACTCCTTGCATCCAATCGGCATAGCCTTGGATAGTACTTACCTCCAATAAAGGCTCTGCATGTGAAGAAAAAGATGCATTTTCTAGACAATAATCTTTACAGCCATCCCAACCTTTACCGGTTTCGCAGGCTTCAAAGAAACTGCTAGCTATTCCTTTCATATCGGACATATTTTCCTCGTAGTGAGTGATCGCACCTAACTATACCCCACAGGTCTGATACCAGAAAGGTAGATGATGGAACTCTTAACTCCGCTGATCTCAAGACGTCACTTCCTAGAAACATCCACCGTTGCGGCTGCAGGTTTGACACTGGCCGGATGCGAGCCAACCGAGGGGTCCGGAGAGACACTCCCTCCTTCGATCGCCCGGTTGGAATCTTGGGCCGACCGAGCACGTCCCATCACGACGAACGAGCGTGCGGCAAGGGTCGAGAATGCCAAACAGCTCATGCGCGAACAAGGACTCAGCGGCCTCGCTCTCTGCGGTGGTACTTCCATGGTCTACTTCACGAACATCAGCTGGGGTGGCGGTGAGCGACTCTTCACCGTCGTGATCCCCGTCCAAGGTGACGCTTTTGTGGTATGCCCCGCATTCGAGGAAGACCGAGCGAGAGAACAACTCGCGCTCGGCCCGTTGGGTGGGTCGCAGGTATATACATGGGAGGAGCACGAAAGCCCGTACGAGCGGGTGGCTCATGGGCTGGGAGATCGTGGGATCAAGACGGGTAGGATCGGTGCTGAGGAGACCATGCAGTTCCGGTTCAGCAACGGTATCGCACTCGCGGCACCCGCCATCGATGTGGTCGATGCCACACCTGTGACCGGCGGATGCCGCGGCGTAAAGGATGCACACGAGATCGAGCTCATGACACTCGCCAATGAAGTAACACTCACCGCGTACAAGGCGGCGTACCTCGCGATGGAAGAGGGCATGACCCAGGGTGACGTTGGTGGCCTCATAAGCTCAGCGCATCAGCGCCTCGGCTTTTCCGGTTCAGCCAGTGTGCAGACTGGTGAGTGGTCTGCGTTACCCCATGGCTCGATCACTCCCCAGGTGATCCGTGAGGGCACAATCCTGCTCATCGACGGAGGATGTGGGGTTGAGGGATACCGCTCAGACATGAGTCGCACGTTCGTGCTTGGCCAGCCTTCCGATATCATGAGAGAGCGCTTCGATATCGAGCTCGAGGCCCAGACTGCTGCGTACCATGCGGCGGGTCCGGGTGTGTTGCCCGAGGATGTCGATGCAGCAGCTCGGAAGGTGATCGAGGACGCCGGCTACGGCCCGGGATACACGTACTTCACGCACCGGGTTGGTCACGGGATCGGGATGGACGGGCATGAGTGGCCCTACCTCGTAAAGGGGAACCGCACGCCGCTGATCGCCGGGAATGTGTTCAGTGATGAGCCTGGGATCTACGTGCCCGGTGAGTTCGGGGTTCGGCTAGAGGACTGCATGTATATAACCGATAGTGGTGCCGAGCTATTCACCCCACAGAGCCCGTCCTTGGAAGATCCCTTTGGGGGTTGGGATCACTAGAGTGGTTCGAACAGGACCTGATCCCGATCATCTACAGCGAGGTCGGCGGTGCGGCGCCGACCACCAGGAACTGAACGAACAGCTCTTTGAGAAGGCGTTTCATTCGGTCGTTATGACGGATAGGAGGTCCAAAAGGGCTACCGTGGCTGGAGCCGGTGCTCCAAGATCATCGCCTCGGTAAGCCGATCATGGGCGCTGACTTCCAACTCGCCGAGGATCATGAGCCAATCTCAACATGGGGCTCTGCTTCCGTGTCTTTAAGAACAACCGGGACCCGAAAAGGTTCTCGGGTTGCTTTCATGAAGAAACAGGAGCTTCGTCCATGAACATGAGAAATCTTTCAATCACTCTTCTTCTCTCGGCGGCCTTAGCATCACCAGTCGCTGCGCAAGATCTCACAGGTACCTGGGAGATTTCCACTCAGGGAGGTCGCGGAGGCCCACA
>DCAZ01000110.1:18284-60277 GCA_002313925.1 Gemmatimonadales bacterium UBA1120 | reverse complement strand
TCCTTCCTACGATTGCGTTGGCCGAGTCAAGAACTCCGACCTAGAAAGCCAGGATGAATCATAGGGTTAGATAGAACCAGTTTGTTAACCTACGGAACCAGCACGATCTCCATACGTTTCATTCGATTTGCAGCTTCGACCGTCTTCACACTGTTGAGTGTGAAATTCCCATACAGAAACCGTTGTTCTATTCGAGCCAAGGTAAAAAATTGAGCAGTCTCTGTGCGTGCAACTTCGTTGCCCGCCGCATCATAGAAGAATAGGAAAAACTCGAATCCCACCCCTTGGTCGGTAGACCAATTTTTGAATGAGATATCATACTTGCCTCGGGTATGACTTCCCTCCTCTACAGAAGTCAAGGACCATGTGATGGACGAGGCGATGACATCGTTTCCTAGATCCTGTTCCTCTTCCGAGCGTTCTCTTGTGTCGAGTTCACCAGGAGCCAGCACAGTCTCTTCTCCGCAGGCAATAACAAGAGGCGAGAGGATCAAGACCCCGAAAATGCACGCTAGTTTCGTTTGCTTCAACGCACCCCCCTTGAGGCCTGTGACAAAGACTGAATTTGATAATGAGGCCTGGAGGGTGTCCGGTCAAAGGCCTTGGCAACTAACAAGTTTGTCTAGATTGAACGATGGGTTCTTCTATAACTATGACCGTCAGCAGATCTCGAGATCTTTTGATTCAACTTGGTTGAATGGTTTGTCCCAGATAGATTTCAAGTGAGCCACTTTTCGGGTGGACAATACCTACGAATGGATGACTTCTTGAGGCTCTCGTGATACCGGTTGAGCGCAGGAAGACCGTGGCCGTCAATATCGATGGCGTTGTGATTGGTGGTACGGCACCAGTGGTAGTGCAATCCATGACGAATACCGATACTGCGGACGTTAACGGGACGATCACACAGATACGCCAGTTAGCTGACGCAGGCAGTGAACTCGTCCGAGTTACGGTCAATAATGATAACGCGGCGCGTGCGGTTCCAGAGATTGTGAGTGAGCTTCGTGAATCTGGGTACCCAACGCCGATTGTTGGCGATTTCCATTACAACGGGCATCTCTTGCTCAAGAAATTCCCAGAAACTGCGAGTGCTCTCTCTAAGTTGCGGATCAATCCGGGTAACGTTGGCACCAAGCATCGCGATAAGAATTTCACTCAGATCATCGAGGTTGCGGTTGAACACAACAAACCTGTTCGCATAGGGGTGAACTGGGGTTCACTAGACCAAAGACTCCTCACAGAATTGATGGATGAGAACTCCGGGAGACAGTCGCCAAGGGATGGTCGCGAGGTTGTTCTTGAGGCGATGGTACAAAGCGGGCTTCGTTCAGCAGACTTAGCTGAGCAAAATGGCTTAAGGCATGATCAGATTGTCATCTCGACGAAGGTTTCATCGGTACGGGATTTAGTCTCCGTATATCGTATGCTGGCAGCTCGATGTGACTATCCACTCCACTTGGGGCTAACTGAGGCCGGGATGGGAGCTAAGGGGATTGTCGCTACTACCGCTGGGCTAGCCCCACTCCTCCTAGACGGGATTGGGGATACGATTCGTGTTTCGTTAACCCCGAAACCAGGCGGAGATCGCGCTGAGGAAGTACGAGTGGCACAGCAAATTCTCCAGTCCCTCGGAATTCGGCATTTCGAACCTCAGGTGATATCCTGCCCGGGCTGTGGGCGCACCACGAGTACGTTTTTTCAGGAAATGGCTGAGGAGATCACGGAGTATATCCAGGAAATGATACCTCAGTGGCGTACCTCCTATCCGGGCGTAGAAGAAATGGACGTCGCAGTAATGGGTTGTGTGGTGAATGGTCCCGGTGAGTCTAAGCATGCGAACATCGGGATATCACTACCGGGCACGTTTGAAGAGCCGAAGGCGCCGGTATATATAGATGGTGAGCACTCCATAACCCTTAAGGGTGAAGGACTCGTGGAAGAGTTCAAGGAAATCCTGTTTGATTACGTCAAAAAGACCTACGGGGCAGGTGTCTAGTCAGACAGTAGGACCTGTCCCCTAGGGGTGACGCTCATGTCCAGCGAATGTAGTGTTACTGGATTAACCGATATGGAAATCGGCATAAACTAGGGGTTCTTCAGAGCTGAGGTTTGTGGCATAACCTTTGCGCTAAGATATAGTCGTCCTTACAGGTGGGATGAGATGGGAGGGCCGAGATAATGAAAAGGCAAGAGCTACATAAGCTTTGTTGTGGCGTTATAGCACTCAGCGTAGCGTTTACTGTGCCCGAGATTTCTTTTGCACAATCCGGGCGGGGCGGCGAGGGGTTCCTATTTGAAACACCAAAATTCTCGTTCGCGTTCAGTTTGGGGTACTCGATCCCAAATGCGAAGAGTGAGATCTTCGACTTTGCCCAAGAACAACTGACGCTCGAGAAGAGTGATTTTCACAGAAGCTATCTCGGCGGCGAAGCTGCTATCCAACTTTCAGATCGTCTCGATCTAGTATTTGGAGTGGGTCATGCAGAGAGTTCTCTCCCTTCTGAATTCCGCGACTGGGTAGACGGAGATGATCTGCCCATTGAACAGGAAACGATTTTTTCCACGACTCCGGTCACGGTCAGCGCCAAATATTACTTGAGTGATCGAGGACGACAGATCGGACGGTTTGCTTGGATTCCGAAACGGTTAGTGCCATTTATGGGTGTTGGCGGTGGCGTCATCTGGTATAATTTTGAGCAAGTGGGTGATTTCGTGGACTTTGAAACCCTCGATATCTTCTACGATCGTTTCATGGGCAAGGGCACGGCAATACAGGCTCATGCTTTCGCAGGGATGGATATTTCACTAAATAAGAGTCTGTTTCTCACGACAGAAGGACGCTATCGCTGGGGAAGAGGCGAACTTGGTCGTGATTTTGTAGATTTCGATAAGATGGATCTTGCTGGCATACAGTTCACCGTGAGCATTGGGGCCCGATTCTGATCGGGAAAGGATTAGAGTAATGACATTATCCCACTTCTCTTTCCGGACATTCCCACTCCTCGCAGTCGCTTCCTTAATGGTTTTGGCTACGAGCACTCCGGCTTCGGCACAGGAAATGGATGGACGTTGGTTGCCCTTTGTAGGGTGTTGGGCACCGACCGGCCAAGGTGCCACCGACGGGGTTCTATGCGTCGAACCGACAGATGATGGTGTAGAACTTTACACAGTATCAGGCGGTGAAGTCGTTACGAGTGACTTACTGGTAGCGGATGGAACTAGCCACCCGAGAAGCATAGAGGGCTGTGAGGGTTGGGATTCTGCCGAGTTCTCTCGAGATGGGCGCAGGGTGTTCACGAGATCCGAGTTCATATGTGGGGAGGAGATCGCTCGCACTGCCACCGGGATCATGTCTTTAGTGGCGCCGACCCAGTGGATTGACGTGCGCTCGATGGACGTAGGTGGAGAACAGGTGGCCTGGGTGCAGAGTTATCGTCTGGTAGGTCCTGAACGCATGCTGGAGGAGGGTGTCGAAGACAGCACCTACTTCACACAGGATATGGGGATGGCCCTCCAGGCAGCTCGGATCTATGCGGCTCGGAATATCTTGCTTGAAGATGTTGTGGAAGCAGCTGAGCGGGTGGACACGAAAGCTGTGGAGGCTTGGGTAGCTGAGCGTAGCGAGCGTTTTGCGATCGATGCAGATGCCCTCGTGAAACTCGCTGATGCAGGGGTTTCCGAGAGCATCATTGACGTCGTGGTTGCGGTATCCTATCCGGAAACGTTTGCAATCGCTGGTGAAGCTGGTGCTTCGATGGGCGGCGACCGGAGCTCTTTCAATGGGCGATCGGTGCGTCCTATTTATGGTTATGGCATCTACTCTAGGAGCCCTTTCTATAACTACGGGTACGGTCCGTATTCATACTACGGCTATAGCCCATACAGCCGATATTCCTATGGGTCTCTCTATGGTTACGGCTACCAGGGTTACTACTCTGGTTACTCTTCGGGTCGTTACTATATGCCGACCACGGTGATCGTGAACCGGAGAGAATCCAATCCTGAATCTGGCGGCCGTGTGTATAATGGCCGGGGATATCGGGCTGGTGATCAGGGCTCACGTACCGGGCCAACACAGTCGGTAGGAGGGTCTTCAGGCGCAGGTACCAGCACAGGAGCGGCTAGTGGGGGGTCATCGACTGGCCGCACTGCTAAACGCAGAGGTGGTGGAGGACCTTCCTGATAGGAAAAGCGATCTTATAGAGAATAGACGGGGGCCGTTGGGCCCCCGTTTTTTTGTGCACACGTAGAGTACGTGAGAGACTCTGACGAGCTTGTGCTATGTTTCCAGCGAAATGAGTAGAGAAGTGGCCAACCCTAAGCCCGGTGCGGATTTTATCCGCCAAATTGTGGCAGAGGACACCGAGAGCGGACGCTACGGTGGTCGAGTTGTCACGCGCTTTCCCCCGGAACCAAATGGGTTCATGCACATCGGTCATGCGAAGTCAGTGTGCCTCAACTTTGGGGTTGCGAAGGAATTTGGAGGTGTGTGTCATCTTCGCTACGACGACACGAACCCTGAGGGCGAGAATGAAGCTTTTGTCGTTGGATTTCAGGAAGACATCCGCTGGCTTGGCTTCGACTGGGGTGAACACCTCTATTTTGCGTCAGACTACTTCGAACGGATGTATGATTGTGCGGTCATCCTGATTGAGAAGGGCTTGGCCTACGTTGACTCAGAGAGCGAAGAAGAAATACGTGAAGGACGAGGCACAGTAACGAAAGCGGGCACACCGGGTCGGTATCGTGATCGCACAGTGGATGAAAACCTAGATTTCTTTCGCCGTATGCAAGAAGGTGAGTTCGAAGGTGGAACGCACGTGCTACGTGCTAAGATTGATCTAGAGTCCGCGAATATGCTGATGCGAGATCCGGTGCTGTACCGGATCCGGCACGCAAGGCATTACCGGCAAGGGGATGAATGGTGCATCTACCCTATGTACGACTACGCCCACTGTCTTGAGGATGCCTTTGAAGACGTGACCCATTCGATATGTACGCTCGAATTTGAAAACAATCGAGAGTTGTACGATTGGGTTTTAGACAATGTCGGATTTGAGGAGCCCCGGACTCATCAGTATGAATTTGCTCGCCTAGATCTCGAATATGCTGTGTTATCGAAAAGGAGAATTATTCCGCTCGTTGAAGCAGGAATTGTAAGTGGCTGGGATGATCCAAGACTATCCACTGTCAGGGGGATTCGTCGTAGAGGTGTGCCCCCCGAGGCGCTTAGGCTGTTTTGCAAAATGATCGGGGTCGCTAAGGCACAATCAGTGGTAGACATTGGCAAGCTTGAGTATGCGATCCGAGAGGTGCTCAATCAGGCTGCGCCGCGGGTGATGGCGGTACTAGACCCGATCAAGATTGTACTGACTAATTACCCGGATGGTCAGACTGAAGAATTCGAGGCTCCTTATTTCCCGCATGATGTGCCACGGGAGGGAACTCGGATGGTGCCGTTCTCAAATGAGCTTTTTATCGAACGGACGGATTTTGAAGAAGATCCGCCACCTGGTTTTCGGAGACTTGTACCTGGTGGGGAGGTCAGGCTGCGGCATGCGTACGTGATACGGTGTGAGAAAGTGGTTCGTGATAAAGCTGGCCAGTTAGTGGAATTACACTGCACTCATGATTCCGAGAGCCGTGGTGGGAAGGGAACTGCCGGGCGAAAAGTTAAGGGCACGATCCAGTGGGTATCTGCAGCCCATGCTCTGACTGCGGAGATTCGGATGTATGATCATCTCTTCTTAGAGATTCCAGAGAGTGATTCAGATGAGGATGAGGAAATTGTCTCACGCATAAACCCTGACTCTTTGAGGATCCTGGAGGGGGCCAAAGTCGAGCCATCTATCAGTGACGACTCACCTGATACACGCTACCAGTTTGAACGAACCGGTTATTTCTGGAAGGATCCAGTCGATGGGGTAGGGGAAGAGTTGGTCTTTAATCGTATCGTATCCTTGAAAGACAGCTGGAGCCGTAGTGCCGCCAAATCAGATGTGAAAGTTCCGAAAGGTAAGAGTGGCTCTGAAAAAGTTATGAATAATCCCAGGAGGCCTGAAAAGCCTGCGGTAAATGAGTCACGTGAGGCGGCCCGTGCAGCTGATCCCCAACTTATGGCTCGCTTCGAACGCTACAGTGATGACCTGGGACTGACTTTGGAGCAGGCGGATCTACTAACGACGTCTCCCGAGGTTTCAGATTTTTTTGAGAAAGCCCTTGCCGTATATGATGAGCCTGCTGAGGTGGCGGGCTGGCTAACGACAGATGTACGAGGCCTGCTGGGAGCACGCAGGTTGAAAGATCTCACGTTTGATGGTGAAGGCTTGGGTCAGCTTGTTGCTCTTGTTGCTGCGGATCGACTCTCGCGCAGGGCTGGTAAGGATGTCCTCGCACGTATGATTGACGAGGGTGGTGATCCGCACCAACTCATAGTGGAAATGGGACTAGAGAAAGTCTCTGACCGCAGTGCACTTGAGAGTGTCATTGAAGAGATTCTTGCAGCATGGCCGGAGAAAGTCATTGAATACCAAGCAGGGAAGTCAGGACTAATCGGTATGTTTGTTGGGGAAGTAATGAAGAGCACGAACGGGGCAGCCGATCCGAAGGTGGCTCGGGAGCTGCTTTTAAAGAAACTCGGCGGGTGAGCCCTCCGGTGTATTGCGCCCTTATCCGATAACTCGACTGGGTGTATCCGCTCGTATTCTTAGCGAGAATGTTGTTGAGAGAGTATGGATCGTGATCAGGCCTGCGGGAACCTTTTGCTAGGGTCTTTCTTGACACTCTTCCGAGGCGCACATTAGGATAGCGCTTAAGCCAGGATTCGGGCTAATTCACTGCTCTTCAGAGATTCCATATTGGCCCGCTCAGACACAACTTCTCAGCCGCAAATCGATGCCCCAGAAGCACGGGTAGAGTCACTCCCTGGACTCGAGAGGGAAATCCTGAACTTCATGGTCCAGTACCTCCGGTCTAATACGTATCAACCTTCGATCCGCGAAATCGGGAAACGTTTCGGGATTAAGAGTACGAAGACTGTGTCGGAGCACCTTCAGGTCCTTGCCGACAAGGGCTTTCTTGAACGAGACCCGTCCCGTTCAAGAGGGGTGAGAATACTTGGGATTGATCTCAATACCCAGACTGTCTCTGTCCCCTGTTTTGATCGGGTTCCGGAAACTGTTTCTGAATTCCGGATCGAGGATGCGGAAGTTCACCTTTCGGTCGACCGCAGGATGGGTGGACTTGAGGGATCCTTCATAGTTGTTGCTGCGGTTAATGACCTTGCTTTACTTGGTGTTGAAGAAGGGGATCACATCCTTATCTCACCGGCTAGTATGGAGCAATTAGAGACTGGAGCGATTATCGCTGCTGATCTTGGTGAGGGAATTTCGTACTACCGTTTTACCGAAGCGGGAGCAGCGGCTAGGCTTGAGTCACTCCAGCCAGGGAAGAATGAGAGCCTGATAGAGCCACCGACACTAGACTTGCTGGGACGCGTTATCGGCCTATACAGAAGAATGGACAACGGGTCCAAGGTCAACTTGACACAACACTAGTGATTCGCGATTGCACCTGCTTAGCCATTCCACTCTAGAACACTCTGATGATGACCAGATTTGGATGGGGCGTGCCCTTGAGTTAGCCAAGATAGCCGCATCCACTGAGGAAGTTCCTGTCGGAGCAGTATTGGTTCGTGGAACAGAGGTACTGGCTGAGGCTCATAACCGAACTGTGGCTGATGCTGATGCCACCTCGCACGCAGAACTTCTGACAATTCGTTCGGCTTCGATGGTACAGGGAGACTGGAGACTCCTAGACACCACGCTCTATGTGACCCTAGAACCGTGCGCTATGTGTGCTGGGGCGATCGTTCTGTCTAGGATTCCTCGGGTGGTCTACGCTGCGGCAGATCCGAAGGCAGGAATGGCCGGTTCCCTTGAAAACCTCCTTCAGGAACCAAGATTGAATCACCGGTGTGAACTCACCTCTGGGGTGCGTGCCGAGGAATCCGCAGAGTTACTCAGGGCGTTCTTCGAACGTCTGCGATAATTTCTTAGACCGTGTTTAGGCTAATGTCCCTCAATCCGCGCCCGAGACTACTCTGCCACGGAATTGAAGAAACAGGAATAGCAGGAACACACCCCCAAGTAATGCCCCCCACGGGGGCAACCCATATGCGGTGCCAACATTCCCTAAGACCATCCCGATGAGTCCTACAAGGACCGCATAGGGCAGCTGGGTCCGGACGTGATCCATGTGATCGCAGGCGGATGCTGTGGATGAGAGCACAGTAGTGTCTGATATCGGCGAGCAATGGTCTCCAAAAATTGCACCAGCTAGGACGGACGCCGTTGCTCCCAAAAGGATTTCCATTTGGTCGCCACCGGGATATGTGGCAGCCCCACCCAAGGAGATAGTGAGGGGAATTACAACCGGGAGCATGATTGCCATTGTCCCCCACGAGGTTCCGGTAGCAAAAGCCATTGCTGCACAAGTAACGAAGACAATCAATGGGATTAGCTCCAAGCTGATACGGTCCGATAGCAGCAGAGACAAGTACTGTGCGGTGCCTATTGCTTCTGTGACGGATCCGAGCGACCAAGCCAGAGTCAATATGACCATCGCGATCATCATTGCCTTCATGCCCCCGAGCCATGCATCAATACATTCCTGCACGGTCAGCATCCTCTGTCCAATTGAGATCAGAATAGCAACCAGACACCCGGCCAGTGATCCCCACAACAGGGTAGAAAACGGGTCAGCTTCAGCGAACACCTCTCTCAGAGAAGCATCCGGACCGACGCTTGTGCGTCCAGTTGTGTAGAGCCCTGCCAAGACAACCACAATCACGGTTAGTACCGGGAGAGCGGCGTTCCACCATCGATAGGTTAGGCCTTTCTTCGGACTCATTAGCTCTGAAGACGTATCAGTAGCAAGCGTTGCACCTGGCCTATGAAGCTCGCCTTTGGTTGCTGCTCGCAGTTCCGCTTCTGCCATCGGGCCAAAATCACGATTCATCACCGATGTCATGAGTACGAAGAGCAGCGCGAGTAGGGGGTAGAACAGGAAGGGGATGGTCTGGATAAATAAGTCAAAGGGGTTTTGGGACAGGATCACGTCTGCCCCATTCGGATTCTGTTCAGCTGCGATTCGTAGCCCATCCGAAATGAGGCTGATTTCATAGCCAACCCAAGTCGATATGGGCACCAGTGCTGCAACAGGGGCTGCTGTTGAGTCGACTATATAAGCGAGTTTTTCACGCGATATCCTGAGCCGATCGGTAATCGGTCGCATTGTATTTCCAACGATCAGTGTATTCGCATAGTCGTCAAAAAAGATTGCTAGGCCTGCTGCCCAGGTAGCGATCTTTCCTCGTTTGGCACTCCGAGCGAAGGGTGTGACACTCTCGACGATGCCCATGGTTCCACCGTTGCGAGCGATGATTCCTACCATACCTCCTAGCAGGAGCGAGAAGACGAGGATTGCGACATGATCAGCGTCAGTAAGCGCAGGGACTACGAATTGGTCTATCAGTCGACCTGTAGCTTTTAGAGGGTTAAATCCCGCGACCGCCAGAGCACCGAGCCACACTCCTGCAAAAAGGGCAGTGATCGCTTCTCGGAAGATCAGGGCCAGCAAGATTGCTAGAATAGGAGGCAATACTGAAAACCACCCAGGGATGAGGGTCGGTTCCAGTTCGTCCGAGCGGTCGCCGATGAGTACTTGAAGGGGAAGTTGCTCTATAGATCCGATCTCAAGGCCCGTCACCACTGAAACACCCTGAGGCGAGATCGTCCCTTCAGCCAAGATCAAACCGGTTGCGCTTCGCACTTCATACTGTGTCGAAGTTTGACTTGCACCCTGTAGGGTCAACTCGAAGGGAACATCAGTCAGGATGACCAAGGGAGAATCCAAAAGTTCTTGTGCACCCACATTTGCAGGAAGCAAAAGGATCCACAGGGCAGTTATTAGTCTCAAAAAAGGCATGTGATGGTGATTCGGGTAAGAAGCTGAATGCTTAACTATCTCTCAATTATGCGTTTGAGAAAGATGGGAAATCAATCATGGGGAATTCTATAACCTGGTGACAAGGTGTACAGTGTAACCCTGGTTGGTCGTTGACCGATCGACTAGGAAGGTCGAACTTTTCGCCGCGAACGATCGACTGAGGGCTCTGACTGGTCCTCACCAGACAGCGCAAAATGGATAAAAACAACCGCACACGAGTGATGGACGAATCTGACGTCCATGGAGCGGTTGCTCGAATGGCCCGCGAGATCGTGGAGTTTAACGAGGGTACAGATGGTCTCGTCCTGATGGGCATTCAGCGCCGCGGAACACAAATTGCGGCATTGTTAGTCTCAGAGATCGAGCGGACTGAGGGAGTTTCACTTGAGGCAGGGTTTGTAGATATAACCCTGTATCGAGACGACCTTATGGTGGTCGGGCCAAGGCCTATAGTAGGCGAATCAAAACTGCCCCCCAGAGGCGTAGACGGACAGAAGGTGGTCCTCGTTGACGACGTTCTCCATACCGGGAGGACGATACGCGCCGCTCTAAATGAACTCACGGACTGGGGGCGCCCTAAGTTCATTCACCTGTGTGTTCTAGTTGATCGGGGAGGTCGGGAACTCCCGATCCAACCGGATATCGTAGGTCAACGTGTCGAGTTACTGGAAACTCAAAGCGTCGAAGTCCACGTTCCTGAAATTGATGGTGCTCTCGGGGTCGAGATCGTAACCATCAACTCGGAAGCCATATGACTGCTGCGATGGCCTCATCACGAGTCCCTGCGCTAGGAAAGGACCTTGTTGGTCTAGAGTTTCTTTCTCAGGAACAGATTCTGATGATTCTTGATACAGCTGAACCGTTCAAGGAGATCTCAGAACGACGGATCAAGAAGGTTCCGGTCCTCCGTGGTAAGACGATCGTCAACCTATTCTTCGAGGCATCAACTAGGACCAGAGTCTCATTCGAGTTTGCAGAGAAGCGTCTCAGTGCCGACACGGTTAACATCTCAGCCTCAGGCTCTTCGGTTATCAAAGGAGAAACGTTGGTTGATACTGCACGGAACCTAGAGGCGATGCGCATCGATATGGTCGTGATGCGCCACGGATCTTCTGGGGCGGCCAAGTTCCTTGCGGATCGGATTCCCTCGAACGTGATAAATGCTGGAGATGGACGGCACGAGCACCCGACCCAAGGTCTATTAGACCTATTAACGATTCGCGACCACTGCGACCGTGTGCAGGGTCTGAAAGTTTGTTTAGTGGGTGATATCCTGCATTCACGTGTTGCTCGCTCGAACATCTACGGACTCTTAAAGCTTGGTGCAGAAGTCGCAGTATGTGCACCCAAAACGCTTCTCCCTTCTGCTATTGGTGATCTCGGTGTCAAGGTGTTCAGGAGGATTGAAGAAGCCATCGAATGGGCAGACGTGCTTAACATCTTGCGACTACAGCTTGAGCGCATGGAAGAGGGTTACGTGCCTAGCTTGCGCGAATACAACAGGATCTGGGGTGTCACAGCTCGAAGGCTAGAGCTTGCCCCACAGGATTTATTGATTCTGCATCCAGGCCCAATGAACCGGGGGGTGGAAATAGACTCTGACGTTGCAGACGGGCCGCACTCAGTGATCCTTAACCAAGTTACCAACGGTGTAGCTGTGCGCATGGCAGTTCTTTACCTACTAGCCGGTGGACAGCCTGGTAGCGCCGAAGCAGCGAAGAAGGAGGCAGGGGCATGAGTGCAAAGGCCCTCCTTAAGAGCGGACGGGTAGTGGATCCAAGTCAGGATTTAGATGAAATACTTGATCTCCTATTAGTCGACGGGATTGTCGCTTCAATTGGAAAAGATATCTCCGCCCCAGAAGATGCGGACGTCATAGATTGTTCTGGTCTCATAGTGTCGCCTGGGCTGATCGACGTGCATGTCCATTTACGGGAACCAGGAGAGGAACATAAGGAGACGATCGAGACTGGCGTTCAAGCGGCTGTAGCGGGTGGGTACACCGCGGTATGTGCTATGCCAAATACGGATCCGCCGATCGATGATCCTGCTGCTGTTGGGTTTATTGTGGCCGAAGGCAGGAAGGCTCAAGCTGCTAGGGTCTATCCCGTAGGATGTATCTCGGTACAGAGAGCAGGGGAGAACCTGGCACCCATTGGAGAGATGGTGGACGCTGGCGCAGTAGCTATCACTGATGATGGAAATCCCGTTATGAATTCTGGGCTGATGCGGCTTGCGCTTGAATACGCGCAGGCATTTGGCATTCCTGTCGCCGACCATCCGGAAGACCTCGGCCTGTCAGCGGGACGCCATATGAATGAGAGCATCGTGTCCACGCGTCTGGGTCTGGCGGGTAAGCCGAATGCAGCGGAAGAGGTTCATATCGTTCGTGATCTTTTGCTAGCTGAGCTGACCGGTGGCCAGATACATCTTCAACATATTTCTACAGAGTTTGGTGTGGACGCGATTCGACAGGCGAAAGCTCGAGGTGTACGGGTGACAGCTGAGGCGTCCCCGCACCACTTGGTCCTCACAGAGGAAGCAGTTGAAGGGTATAGGACTGAAGCGAAAATGAATCCACCACTTAGGACTGCAAAAGATGTCGCTGCCGTACGAGCAGGATTGGCGGACGGTTCACTCGACGTTATTGCGACAGACCATGCCCCCCACCATTACGATGAAAAGGAGTCAGCGTTTGAAGATGCTCCGAATGGTCTGGTCGGATTAGAAACAGCGATAGGGATCATCATGACAGACATCGTAAGTGAGGGAGTGATCGATATTGCGACTATGATCGACCGGATGAGTTGTGGGCCAGCCAGGGCATTTGGCCTCCCGGGGGGCACACTATCTGAGGGGGCAGTAGGAGATGTCACCGTGATCGATCCAGACCTAGGCTGGACTGTGGACCCAAACGCCTTCCGATCGAAGAGTCAAAACACTCCCTTTACCGGCCGGGAACTTAAGGGAGCTCCCAACAGGACGATTGTGGGCGGTCGCACCGTCTGGACACGATGAGGGGTGAGAAGCCTACTACATCTTGGGATCAGCTTGAAATAAAGAAATCAGAGAAGCCGGGGAGGCTTCTTTATCTGCACCGCCTACCGTGCTTCTGTCGAGATCACTTCAAGAAGTGAGTGACCTCGTATGTTTTTCAAGCTGACTCTTCACTCGTGCAACACGGTTCGGATGAATGAGCCGCTTGGTCGCAGCTCGATCCAAGAGCTTAACTACACTACGGAGCTGTTCCTGGGCATCTTTGGCGGAGGTGGTCGCACGGACTCCTTTTACAGCTGTGCGTATTTTGGCACGCTCCGACCGATTCCTCAGTCGAGCCTTGCCACTCAACACCATCCGCTTTTTCGCACTCTTGATATTCGGCATCTGTTCCTCGAGGCGGAATACGCCTTGCATTCCCTAGCGAGCAAAGCTAGGAACGACTCGGGACAGGATCAACGGGCACTGAGCAGTTAGGTTACTCACGACATGCAAGCAATCCTTATTGTTACAGTACTCATTTTCTCAGTCGTCGTGCATGAGGTCGCACATGCATGGCAGGCCCGCCGTGAAGGAGACGACACAGCGGAACGGCTTGGCAGGATCACGCTGAATCCGATCTCTCACCTGGATCTATTCGGCTCGTTCATTGTTCCGCTTATCCTCTACCTTGCGCCCATTCCTTTCATATTTGGTTGGGCAAAACCAGTCCCCGTCAATCCGTCGAAATATAGGAGTCCCGTATGGGGAGACATCCGAGTCTCTTTGGCTGGGATCGTATCCAATCTGGGGTTAGCCGTGCTCGCGACTCTTGGGGCAGCAGTAGTTCTCAAGGTGACAAGCTTAACTGGGTCACCTCCAAGCAGTCTCGCGGAGACCTTAAGTCTGATGGCCTACTATGGGATCCTAATAAATCTGGTGCTTGCCTTCTTTAACTTAATCCCGATCCCACCCTTGGACGGATCACACGTTCTTTTTCACGTACTTCCGAGGCCGGTCGCAGGTTGGTACGCCCAAGCGGGTCGTTATGGATTGCCTCTATTGATTGCCCTGCTTTACTTCCGTAGTGACCTCTTCACGTACCTCATGTGGCCAGTGGAGTTTTTCTTGAATCAAGCTGACGCGTTTATCCGCTTATGGATCTGAGATTCGCCGAAGGTGCCATCGTGCGCGATGATTTTTTCCTTGTGGAGACTGAGCGTTTTCAGGGCCCATTAGATCTGCTGCTGCATCTGATTCGAACCCAGGATATCGATGTATTTGATATTCCTGTGGCCCGGATTACCGACCAGTTTCTTAAGGCGATTGAGGGGCTAGGTGCGGAAGACTTAGACAGCGCTGGTGAATTCCTAGAAACGGCAGCGACACTCATACGGATTAAGGCTCAGATGCTCTTGCCCCGGGAAGGCGACGATGAGGATGAAGACCCGAGAGCAGAGCTAGTACGCAGGCTTCTTGAGTACGAGCAAATCCGGGAAATATCACAACGTATGAGAGCATCTGAGGCGGATCGCGGACGGCGTTTCTCAAAGGGATTCATCCCTGCTCGACCAAAGCTTCTTCATCAGGAAATGCCACTCGAGACAACGTGGGCGGACGTCCTTAGCGCAGCTCTCGCTGTGGAGATGCCAACGCTTAGGCAAGGACTACATAGGGTCACTACACGAACAATCTCTATGCAGGAAAAGGTCGTCTTAATTTTGGACCGACTGCAAGGTCAATCCGGTATCGAATTTAGTCGCCTTCTAAAGGGTTTCGGAGACACCATGCATGGTGTCATGACTTTTCTGGCGAGTTTGGAGCTCACACGTAGGCGCGTCCTTTTTCTAAGGCAATCCGAACCTTTTTCGGAGCTTTGGCTATATCGGCGTGAAGAGGATGAAGATGGGGGCAGCACAGATGTCGGAGTCATAGAGGTTGATTCATGAATACACCCCAAATAGTTGAGGCTGTTTTGTTCGCTTCGGACGCCCCTCTAACACCAAGTGAGATTGCTAGGGCGGATGAACGTTTGGATGAAGATCAGGTGGAAGAGGCGCTCCAGATGCTTAAGGCCGAGTACGAAGATGCACAGCGTGCTTTCCATCTGACTGAGATCGCCGAGGGTTACCAAATCCTTACGCGCCCAGAGTTTGCACCTTATCTAGAACGTTTCGACAATGTCCCGAGAGCCAACCGACTTTCGGGGCCTTCACTAGAGACGCTTGCCATTATTGCCTACCGTCAGCCGATTGGTCGGATAGAAATCGAGTATATCCGAGGTGTGAATTCTTCAGGGGTGATCCGTACCCTTCAGGATCGGAGCTTGATTGATATTGTCGGAAGAGGTGACGGCTTGGGTCGCCCTCTTCTGTACGGGACTACACAACACTTTCAGGAACATTTTGGGTTCGCCTCGCTAGATGATCTTCCACGCCCCGATGAACTACCGATCATTCTCAAAGACCGGATGCCACTCCAGGAAAGTGAGGGAGACTTAGACGAGGAAGGAACTCCGGCGATGTCAGATTTGGGAGAAAATCCTGCAGAGGAACAACCTGATAACTCTGTGAATGAATCTGCCAAAGACGTAGTGCTCTGATAGCACGGTGACCGAAGGTATTCGCCTCCAGAAGTATATTTCCAGATGTGGCCGAGCTTCACGTCGTGAGGCTGAGGTGTTGATGCTAGCTGGTCGAGTTCGGGTGAATGGAGAATTCATCTCTGAGCTGGGAACGCGGATAATCCCAGGGCGAGATACCGTCCAGGTAGACGATGATGTGCTGGAACTCACCGCGTTACGGTGGATTGCTTTCCATAAACCTACTGGGGTACTGACGACGCGTAGAGACCCACATGGTGGACGCACCATCTACGACGTGCTTCCGGAGGAGTGCTCAGCCCTGCGTTACGTGGGGCGCTTAGATCGCGAGAGCGAAGGACTGTTAATTCTGACTAATGACGGTGACGTAGCTCACGGTATTCAGCATCCAAGTCGACAGGTCGAGCGAGTCTATAGAGTGGTTGTAACGGGTACGTTAGTTCGATCTGAATGTGCTGCGTTACTTCGAGGGGTACAGCTAGAAGATGGAGTGGCGAGAGTCAATTCAGTCCAGGTGCTGAATAAAGATGAGTTTAGCACAACCATCGAGGTAGTTCTAACTGAGGGTCGAAAACGCGAGGTGCGACGAATGATGAATGCTATCGGCCACGGAGTCCTAAGGCTTGTGAGGATCCGTTTTGGGCCGGTGAAACTTGGGGAACTGCCGGTAGGGGAGTGGAGAGATTTGGATGAATCCGAGAAGAACTCTCTGAGAACCCTAGCAGAAAGAGGCGAGAGTTAATCACTTGTAGCGAACGGGCCCGTAGCTCAGTTGGTTAGAGCATCCGACTCATAATCGGCAGGTCGAAGGTTCAAGTCCTTCCGGGCCCACTCGAAAAGAATCTTGTAATTACTGGCCTCCTGGGGTGTTTCCTCAGGAGGTTTGTACATTCCTGTCTCGGATGGAATCTATTTGGTAGGCGCTATTCCAAGTCCGTATCGGGCTTTTTACGAAGCTTTTTGGTTTGGCTGCGCTGTCGTTTACTCTCGAGCCTCCTCTTTTTTTCTCGCTTAGGGATCATCGTTCGGTGACGGGGTTCTGGCATCTTGTTATGAGCTTCGAGTTTTTCTCGTAGACGAATAATTGCTAAATGTCGGTTCCGAAGTTGACTCCTCTCATCGCGAGCTACTGAGCTAATTCCGGTTGCTAGGTGTACGATCCTGACAGCGGTCTCCGTCTTATTCTGGTGTTGCCCTCCTGGCCCACCAGCGCGAAATGTCTCCACCCGGCACTGTGCGAGTAGGACCTCATCGGACTTCGGGATCGTGATTTCTGCAGGGATTTGCTTGTCCATCCTATTATACTTGTAGTTGATTAACCCGGCGGAACTGAAATAGCATGGCACCGACCCCTCTTTATTGGATATCTTTGGCACACGTTCTGCCCTCGACGTTGTGCCAGATATATCTTATCGACCATGATCTTTAACGAATTGGAAAAGAAACCAGGAGCCAGATTTCTGTTCATTCTGGCTTGCCTAGTCGTGATAGTCTACGGCTTGCAGTTTGCTGCTCCGATCCTTCTTCCTTCAGCACTTGCTCTTTTCTTAGCTGTATTAAGCTTGCCGGTCATGGCGTGGCTCGTGAATCATAGGATTCCATCCGGTCTTGCAACGCTTATCACCGTTCTGGTCAATGTAGCTGTCATAGGGCTGTTCATACTGCTTGCGAGCCCGTCGGTTGCTGAATTACAGACCAACCTTGATGGGTACGTTATCAAGCTCCAGGAACGTTGGAGTGATTGGATGACTTGGATCGAGAATTCGACTGGTTTCGATATCAGTGACTATTTAATGGTTAGCATAGTTGACCCGGGAGCAGTGGTGGATATCGCTCGCGGAATTATGGGGCGTATCGCTCAATTTCTTTCCACCACATTTGTCGTGTTTCTCATCATGGCTTTTATGCTCAGCGAAGCTACAGTTTTCCCTAAGAAATTCCGTTACATCTTGGGTGTACGTGGTGGAGATGAAGACCGATTCACTAAGATCGCAACTGAGATCCAGTCCTATCTAGGTATAAAAACCGTGGTATCCCTGGTCACTGGATTGGTATTGGGAATCTGGGCATACGCGTTGGATCTTGATTTCCCGGTATTGCTAGGGATGATCGCGTTTTTTCTTAACTATATACCAACGGTGGGCTCGATCATTGCAGCGATCCCGGCGGTTTTATTGAGTGTTATTCTTTACGGAACGCTCGGTCACGCGATTGTCGTGGCAGGTGGATATATCTTTGTAAACATGGTTGTTGGTAATATCATCGAGCCAAGATGGATGGGTCGAAGTCTAGGGCTTTCGACACTCGTTGTTATCCTATCTCTTCTGTTTTGGGGATGGGCCTGGGGCCCTCTAGGCGCTCTTCTATCAGTACCACTGACTGTTGGCGTCAAGATTCTGCTCGAGAACACAGAAGATCTTCGATGGGCGGCAATCCTCTTGGATAAAGGCCCCCCTCCCGATACAACGTCCGTGAGTGACACTGTTAGAGCAGATATCTAAAGATGGCACGAATCTCATTTGGGGAGTTACCGGATCACGGGCGGCTATGGATTTTTCCATGCAGTCGTGCTCTCTCGGGTCGAGAGGCTGAGACTTTCGTCGACACAGTCCACTCCTTCCTAGATGATTGGAAGGCACATGGGGTTCCTCTCTGCTGCGCAGGGGAACTTCGAGACAGCCAGTTCTTGATTGTAGGTGTAGATGTCGACTCTGAATTACCCTCTGGATGTTCTATTGACGCTCTCGTGAACCAACTTCGTACACTCGGTTCAGATATTGGAGTCTCATTGGTCGACCACACGCCGGTTTGGTATCGAGAGGGGACTGACATTCGAAGTGTATCAAGATCTCAGTTCAGGGCACTCGCTGGAGCTGGAACTGTCACTTTGGCGACCAAGGTGTTTGATACCAGTCTTACAAGAATCCATGACTTACGTTCAGGGGATCTCGAACGCCCGGCTTCAGATATGTGGCATGGGCAAGCCTTCTTTCGAGATCAGGTCACTGCTTAGTCAGATAGTTGTAATGGGATTACCGAGTATCACCATTTAACTGCTCAGCAAGAAACCGCGCACCCTCTACTTCTGCCCAGAATGATGGTTTCCTAGGTGTTCCTTCGAGGAATCCAACGTGTCCACCAACTGGGTGAATCACGAGTTGGATCATCGGGTTGTCTAATGCTTCCGTTCTCGGTATAGCCTGGGCTGGTAAGAAAGGGTCGTCCTCTGCGTGAATTAAGAGTGTAGGAACACCGATGTCCCCCAAGAACTTGAAGCTACTGGATTCTGCGTAGTAAGCAGCTGCATTTTCAAACCCACCCAATGGTGCGGTAGCAACGTCATCGAATTCCCAAATCGTTTGTGAGTTCAGCACAACATTTAGATCAAGTACCGGGCTAAGAAGTTCTTGTTTTATACGGACTTTATGCTTTAGTGATCGCAGGAAGTAAGCAGCATAAAAGCGCCCCATCCAGGACTGTTCTAGAAATTGAGAGCCAGCAGCGAGATCATAGGGAACTGAAATCGCTACAGCGGAGTCAGGCCTCCCCCTGACATCCGAAGATTCCTCACCCAGGAGCTTGAGCAGGACATTTCCTCCGAGCGAAAATCCGAGAGCACCTATAGGCCTGTCCGGGAAGCGCTGACGAAGAAGCTCGAGTATGAATTGAGGGTCGTTAGTCTCACCCGAGTGGTAGTAGCGAGGTCTCCGATTGGGTTCTCCGCTACAGCCTCTGAAATTCAGAGCGACCGGCCAAATACCCCGAACGAAAAGCTCCCCGCAGATGTTCCGGACGTACCGCCTGGAGCTAGAACCCTCGAGGCCATGAAGTACTAGTGCGATTGGTGAATCCGACGAAGGCTCTGGCCCCCAATCCAAGTCGAGGAAATCTCCATCAGGTGTATCCAGTCGTTCGCGACGATATGGTGGGCCATTCGGAGATCTCAATATTCTGGCCATGAGGGTTTGAGCGTGACATCCGCGCGCCCAGCGAGCAGCGCAGAATGGTGCGGGCTTAAAGTTCAATCCATCCACTTACTGAAAACTCCCAATTTGGTGATTCGAAGTGATACTGGTCTACGTTAGTATCATAGGGGTGAGGTTACTGCTTCAGTGAATAATCCAAATCAAAGTGCAGTGACGTGGTAACCTCTATAGTAACTAGATGGGTGCATCGCGAGGAACTCGATGAGTGCCGTGACACTGAAGTTTATTTTGTGCTGTACGCTCCCTATTTATTTGCCTGGGGATACGGTTCCATTCAGCCAGAACTGGTACTCAGGAGAAGAAATTTCGGGTGTCCCGAGGACAATCAGATGGGCTTTCCAACGTCCAGATCTCTTCAGGTACAACAGAGTGGAGGGATTCTCGCCAGGCGTTCGAGCCCAATTTCGACCACAAAGTCCACTGGGTCCAATTTCAGTTACAGGGATGGCTAGCCTCGGGCTAGCGAACCTGAAGCCAAATGTGAGACTGGACTTTACCCGAGAAACCCTACAAGACGGGATCACATTCAGTGGGTTTCATGAACTGACTGCCATCGATGAGCGCGCGGGACACTTAAGGCTTGGGAACTCGATAACTGCTCTTGTCGCAGGACGGGACGATGGCGACTACTACCGACGGTCTGGCACGTCTCTGGAATGGGCACATTCCTCAAGGGAACAGAACTCTCTTCGGATCCGTATGTTTGGCGAGTATCATCGCCTCGCAAAAATCGAGTCGGACTTCACTATTTGGGGACTCATTAATGAAAAGTCAGAGTGGCGGCCTAACGTAGGAGTGGATACCGGATGGTTTCTAGGAAGTTCAGTAGAGGTTGTTTCCAAATGGGGCTCAGACCCCCTTTCCCCTCACGGTGCAATGTTGGTGTCCCTAGAGGGTGGGGCAGGGACAGCGGAATACGGGCGCGCGAACTTTCTCGGTAGCCTTGATATTCCGATCGTCCGTGACATGCGGATCAGTTTGGAGGCTGGAATCGGCACAAGTGTTGGTGATCTCCCACTACAGCGTGGTTGGTATCTTGGTGGACCAAGCACACTGCGCGGTTTTCCACCACGAGTTCTTGGAGGAACACGGTTTGCGCGTGTTCGAGGAGAGATCGCTCGATCCTTCTCTATTGGTGATCTCTCCCTTTTTACAGACGGGGCTTGGGTGCCTTATGACCACCGTTTTGACCGGGAGACAGATGATCATGAAACTCTTTTTTCCGTGGGGTCAGGTTTGTCTATCCTTGATCAGTTGATCCATTTGGACGTGTCCTGGAATCTACGATACTTCCGTCTATCCTCTGTAAGGTTCGACGCATACCTAGACCTCGTGCCCTTCTAGTTTCTAGACAATGCTACTATCTGGGGACAGAATGCCGGTTCCCTAATTAGGATTAGGGATAGATGCGAAGTTAGATGTCAAAGTAATGCTCAAGGATTAGGCGGGTATAGCATGGCCAGCTTGTGCCGGGTCGCATTGGTTTTTGTCACTCTTTGCTCTTGCTTGGGGTGTCAGATTGGCACTTCGACAATCGAAGCGGACGACGTGATATTCGTGCGCACGAGCGATGGATTGCTCCGAAATCCTAGACTTCAAGCGATTGTCGATCTCCAAGTAGACCGAGACGCGCTGGGTCTAGCTGAAACACTTTTGGCAACGGACCCTGCTCTGAGAGCTCGAGCGGCGTTCGCTCTCGGATCTATTCAGGAGCCCACCACATTTTCGATCCTGGCGTCCAGATTACAGAATGAAGAAGACGCGGCAGTACGACGGGACATCGCTTTCGCGATTGGCCAGCTTAACAACGAGTCCGCAGTCCCTGTCCTGGTAGATGCACTCACCCGAGAAACACAGCGTGACGTCAGATATCGAATCCTAGAAGCTCTAGGTAAGATCGAGGCTATCTCGGCATCTGAGGCACTTCTCTCGGCCGATGTACTTACGGATGAAGAGCCCCTGAGAGTCCTTACGCTCTCAGTGAATGGAGCAGTCTTCAACGTGGATCATGCGGACAGTCGTGACTTGTTATTTAGTAAATTAGATGATCCCAACCCGGATATTAGAGTGGCTGCGGCATACTATTTTGGGCGTGTAACAGACACATCCCTGTGGTCATCGAGAGTCTTACGTCTTCGAGAGGCCCTGGATCTATTTAAGGAAGACGATCCGGCTGCCCTGCATCTTATAGTGGCCCTTGGCCGGCTAGGAGATGATTTGGATGTCGGACGGCTAACTCGATGGGCTGGTGAAGCTCAGGACTGGCGCGCGCGGGCTGAAGCGCTAACAGGGCTCACTGGGCGAGAATCTCAACCGGAGGTGCTCGAGGTTCTATTGAATGGCCTTGAAGACTCTTCCGAGCATGTGGCTGCTAGGGCGGCGAGTAGTGTCGCGAGAGTGGACCACCCTCCTGAAATCATTACGCGTATTAAGAGTTGGATTGATTCCGATCTAGGACGTGGAAGTGTAACCGAACCGCTCTTGCGACTATTAGGCCGACAGAATGAAGGGCCATTTGTATTTAATTGGTTGGATGCACTGAACTCAGACGACTCGGCAGGTTGGAAAATAGGTGTGGCTGCCCTTAGTCAAGTCAGGGGGGCAGAGGCACTCCAGAGGCTCAGCGAGGCAGCTCAGTCCTCCTATCCAGAGGTCAACACTGCCGCGGTTGAGGCTTTAGCGAGTCGCTGGTCTGGGGATAGGCAGAATCCTGAACTCAGACGAGTCTATTACGAAATTTTTGCGGGTGCGGTACAGAGCGACGATCCTAGTGTCTACCGGACTGGGTTAGAGATGCTTACTGACCCTCTCTTCGGTGAGTTCGGTAGTGCTGGAGTCTTGGGTGATGTATACCGGGAATTTGCGGCTGGGTCAGAGATTCGAGAGGCTATCGAGATCTTGGGTTTGATAGCGATCACGGGTGATCCGGATGCTCACTTGATTCTCCGAGAAGCACTGGGACACCAAAATGGTCTAATAAGGCGGATCGCGGCTATGGAACTCGAACGACTGACGGGAGAGGTTTCAACTGTTGATATTGGAGTTGATGATGGCTCGGAGTTACCTCCTGAAGTATTCCCTGCGCCGCCAAGCTACGATCCGACCCGAATCGACTGGGGCTACTTGGGACGGCTTGGTGAAGCTCCTGAGTTGGTGACTGAGACGACTCGGGGACGAATTAGAATCAGAATGTTCACGGAGCACGCACCTCATACCGTTCAAACGATTGCCCGACTTAGTGAAGAAGGACGTTATGATGGTGTGGCCTTTCACAGAGTCATCCCGAATTTTGTAGTTCAGGGGGGGGACGTGGAGGGGTTTTCTGGTATGGGTGGCCCAGGATTTGAGATTACAACTGAGTTAAACGGGATACCTTTCCAAAGAGGGTCTGTGGGTATGGCAAGGCTCGGGAAAGATACCGAGGGTTCGCAATTTTTCATCGCTCATACAATGCTCCCACACTTAGACGGCGGGTATACTGTGTTCGGATGGGTTATTGAGGGAATGGACATCGTGGACCGTATAACTCAGGATGACCTTATTCTCAGCGCGAAGGTCGAAGTAAGGGACTGAGCTCCTCATTCTAGGCCTTTCTGCGTGGTACCGAGTAAGTGAGCTGTTTCCATTGCACCTTTTTACACTAAACGGTGTTAGCAGCTATTCTCTTTAATTTATTGACCGACCATGAAACTTTGTTTACAGTGTTCACATGGCAACTCGAAGAGACAAGATACTCGCTTGCGCGTGCGAACTCTATTTAGAGACTGGTTTGTCCGGTTTCTCAATGAGAAAGCTCGCAAAGAATGTTGGTGTTACCGCTCCGGCCCTTTACCGACACTATGACGGTAAAGAAAAGGTACTCGGTGATGTTGTTAGGGAAGCGTACCATGCTTACCAGGGATACGTATACCGGGCGCTACAGGCGCCCACACCGATAGAGCGTTTCTTCCAGGCGGGTAAAGGGTATCTCGATTTTGCACTTGAACACCCCCGTTGGTACAAGATCATGTTTTCTGGCCCGGAACGCCTTGGAATGAAGGAGCTTCCGGATGACATAGAAGCAATGGGGTTGGGAGTCCATCAGTTTTGGATAGACCGAGTTCGCGAATGTATGCAGGTCGGCATCCTCAAGGAGGCTGACCCACTCCAAACCTCGTTGACGATGTGGGCTCATGCGCATGGGATGGTTCTGCTTTACCAGCAAGGCATCTTCCCAATGGACCGAGAGGAATTCCAATCACTATTCGAGCAATCAGGTGTTCGAATGATGACTGGCTTTGCCACCCCCAGCTTCGCGGCTCAACTGGAGAAACTCTATATCCGAGATCAAACAGCGCCTCAGGCGTGAGATCGAATAGGAAGAGGAAATAATGATAAGGATACAATCCTGGAAGAACGTTCTCGGCATCGTTCCAATATGCTTGGTCTTAGGGATTGGATCGGGTTCAACTGGAGTAGAAGCCCAAGTTAACCGGGTAGTTTTCGGGATAGAGGATGCTGTTCGAACTGCACTAGGAGCGAACCCTGATATTGTGACAGCGCGTCTCGGGCTCGCTGAGGCAGAGGAGCGTGTCTCGGAGGCGTGGAGTGAGGTCTACCCGAGCGTAGATCTGAATGCCAGCTACTCGAGAAACATTTCACCTACTGTCAATTTCCTTCCTGCGTCGATCTTCGATCCTACCGCAGGGCCAGACGACTACCTGCCCGTTCGGTTTGGGGCTGACAATCAATGGGCCTCAACTATCTCTGTAGAACAACCACTTCTACGTCCCTCAGTTTTCGTGGGAGTAGGAGCTGCGTCCCGCTTTGAGCAACTCCAATCAGAGGCAGTTCGCGGTCAATCTCATGCAGTCGCGACTCGGGTGCGGCTATCCTACTACCAATTCCTGCTCTCGAGCGAACAGCTGCGTCTAACAGAGAACTCTGTACGACGGGTACGTGAGTCTGTTCGCGAAACAAGAGTGAGGAACGAGACTGGGCTTGCTTCAGACTACGATTTACTGCGGCTTGAGGTAGAGCTGGCAAATCTAGAACCAAACCTCAGGCGGGCAGAGAATAGTATTCGTGAAGTCCGCCGTCAGTTGGCGATTGAGCTAGGCGTGTCCGACCAAGAGGAGATCACGGTGAGGGGGGCGCTGGCCAGCATGGATTTGGACAATCTTGAGAATAATGATGCAGATAACCGTGAGATCCTAGAATTCATGGGATTCCAAGCAGGAGATTTAGAACTATCGGACCGTGCTCTTCGGATGGCAGGTGAATTGAGATCCGACCTGAGGCAGCTGGAGCTAAATCGGGATCTAAGGCAGAGTGAAGTGAGATTAGAGCAAGCAAGCTACTTCCCCGAGGTCACACTGTTCGGCAACTATATCATTAATGCTCAGGACAATGGGAGCCCGAACTTCTTCGCCCGCGGTGACGGGCAGAGGGCATACTCTCGCATTGTTGGCATCAGGGTGAGCCTTCCAGTGTTTCAGGGCTTCAGACGTGTGTCTCGAGTCGGTCAGAAGCGAGCAGCACTTCGATCCGCAGAGGTCCAGTCACAACGGGGGCGTGATATGGCCCAGGCCCAGGTGAAGAGCCTCTTGGAGTTGTCTGTAGAAGCATTGTTCCGAGCTCGGGCTCAAAGGCTGGCGGTGCAGCAGGCAACTAGAGGCTTTGAGATAGCAAGCGCGCAGCATCGAGAGGGACTCGGAAGCCAGTTTGAGCTTATAGATGCGGAGGTGGCGCTGCGTCAGAGTGAATTCAATTACGCACAGGCCGTCTTCGATTACCTGGTCGCACGTGCACAATTAGATGAGGCGACTGGGCTGGTTCCATTTGTTGATCAAGCCGCAATCCAAACAGCTGGAGAGGATTACGAACTACCATGAAGAACTCAGACACTAGGAAGCGAGGAGTGCTATCTCTTATAGCCGCACTTGCAGTTAGTGGATGTGGAACTGCTCAGGCAGATGGGATAGATGGAACGGATTCCGAGGAATTTGTTCGTATCATCAATGTCGAGGTATCACGGGTTGAGACCGAGAAATTTGTAGAAGAGATCAGGTTGACAGCTGCCGCTGTGGCCAATCAAGACGTGATGGTCTCGGCTGAGGAAAGCGGAGTGATCCGAGAAATCTTTGTTGATAAGGGGGCGCAAGTTGAAAGTGGCACGCCACTTGCCAAGATCGATGATCGTATCCTCACAGCACAAGTGGAGCAGGCTCGCGCTGTCGCGGAGCTAGCGGGACAGACTTGGGAGCGACGCAAGCGGTTATGGGAAGAAGACCGGATAGGCTCTGAGATCACCTATCTAGAGGCTCGGTTTGGTGCGGAACAGAGCATGGCTGCACTCAAGGGTCTTGAGGAACGGCTAGCTAGAACAACGATCCGAGCCCCGTTCTCAGGGGTTTGGGATGAACGCCACGTAGAAATCGGATCGATGGTAACTCCGGGACAATCAGTGGGACGGCTCATTGATCTGGATCCGGTAAGAGTGGTCGCGGGTGTGCCTGAAAGATACGTCCCGGACGTTCGGGTCGGTGCGGAGGTCACCCTCGGGTTTGACGTATTCGCTGGGGAGCGATTTACTGCTCCGATCCGTTATGTGGGTTCTAGCGTGAACCCTCGAAATCGGACGTTTCCAATTGAGGTCATGGTGCCCAATCCCAGTAGACGTATTAAGCCTGAGATGGTCGCCAATATGGCGGTAACTCGCCAGGAAGTTGAGGAGGCAATTGTCGTGCCCCAAGACGTGCTCGTGCGAGTTGAGGATGGTTACGTCGTGTTTGTAATAGCTGAGCGAAGTGAGGGAACGGTGGCTGAAGTCCGCTCAATCACTCTAGGACCGACTCGACGTAATCTTGTAGTCATCGAATCAGGTATTGCTCCTGGGGAGCAGTTGATCGTTGTAGGTCAAAAATCTGTAGCAGACGGTGACAGGGTGAACATTGTCGGAGGGAGGCAGTAGAGGCGTGCGCGAAGACAAGAAAACCCATCAAGGAACGGGAGTGAATGAACCCGATGTGCGTAGATTGGGGTCTGACTCCTTAGCACGATACAAGGAGTTCTTCCCAACGAGTTTTGCGATCGAGCACAGAACTTCTGTGGTCATATTGTTGATGATCATTGGTGTCATGGGTGCCTTATCGTACCAGGCAACTCCCAAAGAGTCTTTCCCGCAGATTCCGATATCGATGCTTGCTGTCAATACAGTCTACAGGGGTGTGTCCCCGGGTGACGTCGAAAGTCAAGTGACTCGGGTGTTGGAGGAAGAGCTTTCCACCATCAGCGAACTCAAAGAACTAACGTCCACATCGGTAGAAGGTTATTCAAGCATAGTGGCAGAATTTGAGGCATCTATCGATCTGGATGACGCGTTACAAAAGGTTAGAGAGAAGGTGGATCTAGCAAAGTCAGATTTGCCTCAGGACGCGGAAGAACCTTCGATCCTTGAGTTCAGTTTCTCAGAAATGCCGGTTATGCAGGTCAACTTGGCTGGCGAATATGGACTGGTGCGTTTGAAGGAATTAGCTGAGGAACTTCAGGATCGACTAGAAGCACTGCCGCCGGTTCTGCGAGCGGATCTCCGCGGTGGGTTGGAACGAGAAGTTAAGGTGGATGTCGACCTCGGAAAACTGCAATTCTATGGTATCGCGCTCACCGATGTAATCGACGCGATCCGGAATGAGAACGTAAATATTCCAGGCGGTTCCATAGATGTTGGTGATACTAAATACTTAATACGTGTAGACGGGGAGTTCGATGAGCCCACTCTGATAGAGGACATCGTCGTCCTTATTGAGGAAGGGCGACCGATCTACGTGAGGGATGTGGCAACTGTAGATTTCGGTTTTGCTGAGCGAGAGAATTTCGCTCGCATGGATGGTGTCGCAGTCATCACCCTTGATGTTATCAAACGGTCAGGTGAGAACATCATCGAAACGGCTGAAGGAGTGAAAGCCGAGGTCGCAGCGATGGAATCACTCTTTCCACCCACGACCAAGGTCACATTTACCTCGGATATGTCTGACGAAATCGATCAGATGGTGTCCAGCCTTGAAAACAACATTGTTTCAGGGCTCATTTTGATCGTAGCTATACTGCTTTTCTTCCTTGGTGCGGGGACTTCAGTATTCGTCGCGATCTCGATTCCTGCGTCAATGTTTCTTTCGTTCATAATGCTCAATATCCTGGGCATTTCGATGAACATGATTGTGCTCTTTAGCTTGATCCTTGCCCTGGGTATGCTCGTCGATAACGCGATCGTGGTTGTCGAGAATATTTACCGATTCTTGGAAGAAGGGTGGGATCGAACATTGGCTGCGAAGAAGGCAACCGGGGAGGTTGCTGGGCCGATTATCGCGGCGACAGCGACTACGCTAGCAGCTTTCACACCGCTTCTATTTTGGCCTGGTGAGATAGGTGACTTCATGGGCTACCTCCCTAAGACACTGATCATCACACTAACCAGCTCTCTTTTTGTAGCTATAGTCATCGTCCCAACATTGAGCGCCATGTTTATGCAGCTTGATGGTGTGCCACGCAGGAGGATGCGGCGTGCTATGCGTTGGACATTAATTGGTGCGACCCTGGCAACCTTACTGTTTATTTTTGTTGGTGTGAATCCACTCTCTGCTGTGCTGCTATCAATCACGATCGTAGCTCTGTGGGGCCTTTACCGTTTCATCTTGGAACGGCTAGCCCGGCGTTTCCAGAACAACTTCCTACCGAACGTAATGAAAGCGTATGAACGCCAACTTCGGTGGGCGCTGTCACACCGTGCCAAGATGTTAGCTGGTACTTTTGTTGTCTTCCTAGCGACTGGCGTGGGCTACGGGTTATTTGGCTTGGGCACGGAGTTCTTCCCAGAGTCGATGCCTCCCGGGGAAATGGTGGTTGAGATTGAAACACCCGTTGGAACAAGGGCAGAGGTAACGGACGCATTTGTTCGTGAACTCGAACAAGAACTCAATGGGGTCGGTGGGCGTTCAGATTGGGTGTCGGTCGTATCAGTTACCGGAAGTGGTGGTGGTCGAGGGGGCGGGAATCCGAGAGGGGGTGGTCCAACAGGGCCGGAGGGTGGTCGTTTAAGTGTATCCCTAGTCGATTTTCAAGATCGACAACGTGACGCCTTCGAGACCTTGGCTGAAATGCAGGCAACAGTTGGTAAGGAAATCGCAGGTGCTACGGTAACAGTCGATAAGATAGTGGAGGGTCCGCCCCAGGGATTACCGGTAAATATAGAGATTGTCGGTGAGAATTTTGATGAACTCAAGGAGTTATCCAATGAACTACTGGGTATCCTTGAAGGTGCTCCGGTATATCCAAAACTGGTTGGTCTAGAGAGTGACCTTGACGAAGCACGCCCAGAGCTAGCTGTAGTGATAGATCGAGAGAAGGCGGCTCTCTACGACTTGAATACTTCGAGGGTAGGGAATGCCATTCGTGGTGCTATCAACGGTACCGAAGCGGCTAAGTATCGAACTGGTAATGACGAATACGACATCATAGTTAGGCTTGCGGGCCCGTACCGGAATGAGTTGGAGGGTCTCCGCGAACTTACGGTGATGGCAGAGGGCGGAATCCAAATCCCGCTCGTATCAATGGCGACCTGGAGTGTTGAGGGTGGGGCAGGTGCGATTCGCCGAAAAGATCAGGAACGTATGGCAACGATCACGTCAGATGTGGCAGCTGGCTATACGAATAATGCGGTTATGGAAGAGGTAAAAGAAACACTGACCGAGTTTGAGAGCCGTCTTACTCCTGGGTATACCATGCGTTACACCGGTCAGTCCCAGGAGCAGGATGAAGCACAAGCATTTCTGAGTGGTGCGTTCCTGACCGCCTTGATGCTGATAGGGTTCATTCTCATTAGCCAGTTCAACTCGATCGCTAAGCCCGTCATCATCCTGACTTCAGTGATTATGTCCACGATTGGGGTGCTGCTCGGACTTATGATATTCCGGATGCCGTTTGGGATTATCAATACGGGTGTGGGCATTATCTCGCTTGCCGGGATTGTGGTAAACAACGCAATAATTTTGATCGACTACATTGATGTCCTTCGAGAGCGCGATGGTATGGATCTTCAGGATGCACTCGTGAGAGGTGGAAAAACCCGTTTCCGGCCGGTTGTTCTTACTGCATTAACTACAGCTTTGGGTTTGGTGCCTCTTGCAATCGGATTGAACTTTGACTTCTTCGGACTCTACGGGTCTCTAGACCCGGATTTTTATTGGGGAGGAGAACAGGTGGCTTGGTGGGGTTCTATGGCTGTAGCGATCATCGCGGGGATTCTATTTGCCACATTTCTCACTCTGATCTTAGTTCCGGTCATGTACTCTCTGGTTGATGAGGTGACGAGTTTCTTGAAGCTCCATTTCCTTCATGCTGAGGAGCCTGAATTGACTCAGGATGGAGGTGTACCCGAGCAAGGACAGGTTCCACCTTTTGCTTCTCCGGATCCGGCAGGGATGCCGACTTGATAGGAGTAAGTTGCTCGGTCCCACGGCGAGCTCTAGCCCGGAGTCAATACAGACGACTTTTACGCCGTTGTTCGACTAGGGTATGAAGTGACTTGTTTCGCTGTGAATGTTGCACCTCTCAGGAGAAGTGTTGCCCGGGTGGTCTGGGTGACATCCATGGCAGCGACTTTCTCGGCTATCTCTCTTTCAGCGCAAACATCCAGGCAAGGACTTCTCAGCCTGGAGAATGGCCGGATCTTCTATGAAGTAATTGGGTCCGGTTCTCCAATAGTTGTTATTCATGGCGGACCGGGGTTGGACCATAACTACCTTCAGCCCGGTCTCGATATCCTTGCTAGCCGAAATACTCTGGTGTACTACGACCAACGAGGCACAGGGCGATCCGAGGCTATACTAGCCCCGGATGTTATAAGCCTCGACACGTTTATAGACGATGTCGATGTTCTCAGACAGACGCTTGAGTATGAGAAGATCACGTTGCTTTCACACTCGTTCGGAGCACTGATTGCGCTAGGTTACGCGAGCAAGTATCCGCTCAATGTGAATGGGCTTGTTCTAATGAATCCCGTAGAACCTGGTAAGAGATTTTCAGGTGCTACTGCAACCCGGAAATCTGCTACTCAGAGTGTGCAAGATGTTACCGAATTAGAAAGACTTATGGCTTCCGAAGGGTTCCGGGCTCAGGATCCTGCAACTGTTAGCCAAGTTTATCGTGCATCTTTCAGGAGTATGTTCCGGGACCGGGAGTTGGTCGATGAGCTAGAGTTGAACCTTTCTGTTAGGACTGCTCAGAATGGTCAGGAGGTAGCGAGACTCCTTGGGGAAGACCTAGTTGCAATCGATTGGTGGGGCCAACTTCCTGAGATTGAAGTACCCACGCTAATTGTGCATGGTCGTTACGATATTCCCCCGGTAGCGATGTCGCGAGCTCTTGCAGATACGCTTCCCTTAGGTTCGCTGGCTGTGCTCGAGAGCGGACATTTTCCTTATGTAGAGGACCAAGTGGGACTTGCATCTACTTTAGCAAGATTCCTAGCAGAGTTACCAAGGTGAGTAAGGGTAAAATCAGAAGGGTCATCATAGTTCTTTTAAGCTATGCTGTCGGATCAGTAATAGTTTTCCTGAGCGCATCAGTGTTATCCAGAATTTTGGCGTTGCCCGAACTCTTTCCCCGTGCATTACTTATCGGCTTGATTCTTGGAGTGCCGATTTCAATCACTGTCGCGTGGATATACCCAAACATTGGGTTGAGTGGTGGCGCGCAGCCGGATGAGCACAGTGTGAACATCCCTGTTAGCGAAAGCCCTACAGAGGACTAGCATACGGTCAGGGCTAAGTGAACGTCTAATTAAGCCCTACTCTTCTCCTTGTCTGGTCTTTTCTACGGGTGAATAGTCCGTCCCCGGTGTTCCTTGGAAGAGACTGAGCAACCAGACTAGGCATCTCTTTAGCATTATTAGGGCGTGATGTCGACAGCGTAACGTGTAGTAAACGCGATGAACTTACTTACCTCCGTCATGTCATTGCCTATAAAACGGATTGTGTGAGCGTCCACCCGATCAACGTTCGGGAGATAGGCCATAACCTCAGCTGGTAGATAGTTCTTGAATGAGATTTCGAGCTCAATAGGGCCTTCCAAAACATAGGGCTCAAAATCTTCTACACGGCTGAGTGCTGCCCTGACATGGTTACGGATGATCTCGTAGGCGGCTTCAGGCATCAATGTGCGGGCTGAGTGAAAACCGAGAGCCCATTTGACTATAGCTCCTTCCATGTCCCCTACTACGCGCCGGGCTTCTTCAACGACTGCGTCGTCTCCCGAGATCATCACCACAGGGACCCCGAAATCTCCGGCAATAGCAGCGTTGATGCTGGCCTCGAGCATCTCAATCCCGTTCAACCGAATTGCTGTAAGATTGGCACTCGAAATGGTGTGTGCTCGAACTCCTTCGGTGTTCGTTGTACTGGAGTGATATCCGATGAAGATGACGGCATCAAAGGTTTCATCGATACCCTCCATCATCATCAGCGGGCGAGGCCAAGAACGGATCAGTTGGATATCATCGGGTAGTTGTTCGATGAGCAGATTCTCCCCATTCCCGTGAGAATCAGAAATCAGAATTTCGGTAGCACCCATCTCTCTAGCTGCTGTAATAGCAGCATTTACTTCATTGGTCATGATTTGGCGAAACCTCTGATACTCGAAACCGCTTGGCCCGAGCTGATCAGAGGTCACCACACCAACTAGTCCCTCCATGTCGGCTGAGATATAGATTTTCAGGCCATTTTCTTGGGCAAGAATGACATCTGGAGATATGAGCCCCGGAAGCGCGATCAAAAGGGCAAGCATCGTGGTTTTATTCATTGTACCTCCATATCAAGGCGCTGCCGCGAGTGCATCAGCACAACGCTTTACGACTTCACGAACTGAAAGGATTTTATCGATCCCAGATACTGAGCAACCAGCTTGCCAATAGTCCTTAGTGCCTTGTTCATCGAGTGAAGTACGCTTGAGTTCGAATGTAGATTTTAAGGCGTAAATCGTCCGCATAAGGTGCTTCATCCAAGTAGGACCTCGGAGCATCCAGCGCGCTAGGGGGCCTGACTTAGTTCCTCGACGCTGCACATAGGGAGTGTTGATCACGGCCACAGGGATACCGCTGAGTCGCTCGGTCAAAACTATGTCATCTTCTTCAGCGTCCAAGATGGACTGCTTGTAAGGTGTGCTTGCCCGACATTCAGTGGTAGCGATGAAACGCGTGCCCATTTGTACGCCAGCATATCCTAGTTGGAGCGCCTCTACGAATTGTTCCGGTGTACCGATTCCTCCAGCACATACTACGGGAAGGCCCAAATCACTGACTTCTTCGAGAAGGGGGGCTTGTGCTAGCGGCCCGGCGTGGCCACCCGCTCTCCTGTTCACCGCGATTAGGCCTTGGACACCAGAGTCCAGAGCTTTCAGCGCCCATTTGCGCTCGGTGATGTCGTGATAAACCACTCCTCCCACGGCTGATACGCGGTCAACCACCCAGCGAGGTTTGCCAAGGGATGTGATAAAGAAACGGATGCCTTCCTCAAGAGCGATGTCGATCCACTCGACATTCTTATTGAGATATCTCTTAGATGAGGCTTCAATGAGTGCGTTCATTCCAATCGGGCGGTCAGTAATTGACTTTATTAGTCTGAGGCCTTCTCTAAAATCGTGCCCATGTACATAAGTCAGTGACAACGGCTGAACCACACCAATCGCTCCTGCATCCGAGGCAGCAGCCACAAGCTCTGGGTTCGAACAGGGGTACATCGGACCACAGATGAGTGGTAGATGAATTCCCGTGTGATGAGTTAGGGGAGTATCAGTTTTCATTTGGTAGTCTGCTTTTCCGGGACGGGACCAAGTCGCCAGTGTGCACGGACTTCAGCCACCATGTCTCCGGAGCTATCACGGATCTTTGCGTCAACCCGGTAATCCATCGGCTCATACACCTTGGGGATTTCACAAATTGCTTCTGATTCAATAGTGCCACGGGCCTTCTTCGTATAGGAGACGTCTAGGCCGACGAGAATTCCGCGAATGGATTCCGGCATTGCTCCTACCAGGGCGAGTCCGGTGGTCAGTTCTCCCAAATTCGCGAGCGCGATTGCATGAATTGACTGAAGATGGTTGCGAACAGCCCGGCGTTCACGGAGTTGAACTCTCACATGGCCTGGCTCAAGAGTCAGGATTGTTGCTCCCAGTTTTCCCGTATAGGGTATTTTCCATCCCAGGATCTTGTTGAAGATCCAGCGTCCTCCGGGGAAGCGTGAAAGGCGCACCCATAGGATCCGGAGTTGCGCACCAGGAGACTCTTGAGTTCGTGCCATCCAGTGGAGAGTTAAGGTTCTCAGAGAAGGCGCTTATCTTCGGGGGTAAGCATCGGTTCGGCAACGCGTGGACTGAAGATGAGCGTATTAGTTGATTGTGATAACGAAGCTGTTGACCTATAGGGGCTAGTATGACAGAGGTGACTGAGCACCACTTAGAGGTGACCCGCACAGCACGGTACTACCGGGTGGGACACTGCGACCAGGAAGGGGAGCTTTGGTACGTACTTCACGGATATAGACAAACAGCTGCTAGATTCCTGAGGCGTTTCACAACTTTAGCGAATGATTCGAGAATGGTTGTGGCCCCAGAGGCTCTAAATCGGTTCTATGTAGGCTCAGAACCAGGGCGCCACGGGCCCGAGTCCATCGTTGGTGCCACTTGGATGACCCGTGAAGATCGGGAGTTTGAGATCCAGGACTACGTGCGTTACCTAGATATTGTCGTGGAAGATATCGGTCCTGTCCGTTCCACAACCGTGCTTGGTTTCTCTCAGGGTGTTGCTACTGCTGCGCGATGGGTTGTTCTCGGTAGGGTTCAACCAGATCGGTTGATTTTGTGGGGAGATTATCTCCCTCCAGATTTAGACATGGAGCGAGCGAGTAGCGCCCTTAAGGATATCGAACTCATCATTGTCAGGGGCGATGATGACCCCGCTCTCGATGAAGAATCTAAAATGAAAGAAGAAGAGCGACTCCGGAGTGCCGGGATTACTTATCAGGTTCTCGTTTATTCAGGTGGGCATGAGATTGATCCGCAGCCCCTGAGCCAACTTGCGACCCAGTCCTAGTATATCTCGATAGCTTCGACGTGGGACTGGGGCAAAGAACGGGTGGAACTCTTTGATATGGGCAGAGACTAGAAGTCACCTACAAAAGTGATTTCTTGGATCAATTCGTGGCCGGTTTCACGAGCGACAGTGTCTCGTGCCAGATTAATCAGATAGCAGACTTCGTTAGCCGTAGCGCCACCAAGGTTCACGATAATATTTGCGTGTTTATGAAAAATCCCAGCGGCCCCGTGAGTTTGCCCCTTAAGTCCACATTCGTCGATTAGTCGACCAGCTCCGATGCCATCAATTTTCCGGAAGATTGAACCAACACAAGGGTAAAGCCAAAGATCAGGATGGCTTGTGTCACGCCATTCAAGGTTTTCACGCATGACGCGCCTGAGGTCATCAAGTGGAGTGACCTCTAGCCGGAACGTCGCTGACAATACGATGTCGCTTTTGGTTTGCAGGATACTCTCATCGTAACCGAATTCGAAATAGTCAACACTCACTGTTTTGCGTTCGCCTTCTTCCGTGAGGACTTCTGCCGACTCCAAGACTTCTTCGATGAACAGAGTGCGCTCACGCTTCGGTGCAGGGGAGAGGAAATGAAGATTTTGCCAGAGTGCGCCGCCTACAGTACTCGGAATCCCGACGAAATGGTGGAGGCCGCCGAGATTTCGGGCTACAGTGGCATCAATTAGGTCCGGAAATGTTTCTACACCTGCACCTGCCTTAACAGTGACGTCGTCGAGAAACTCTATTCCCCCGACCTCGCTTCGGATGACTAAGCCGCGGAATCCCTTGTCACCAAATAGGATGTTCGCCCCCCGCCCCAGCAGGAAGTAGGGCACTCCTGCTGCTTTTGCTGCAAGCACGGCCTCAGCCAACTCACTAGGAGTACGTGCTCGGTATAGGAGGTCTGCTGGTCCCCCGATCCTGAAGGTCGTCAGAGGGGCGAGTGGTACACCCAGTTCTAGGCGTTCTTCACTCAGTGTCCCACGGAGGGCCTTAAGGAAATCGAGGCTCGACGTCATACTGGGTAGACCTTTTCAGGATACAAACTGTGGTCAGCATCCGGCGAAGGGTATGTCAGTGCACCTCAAAGATAGCCGTGGTTTTGAGGGACTGGTAGCTTGCCGGTCTTCAGAGTGACACCGATACAAGTTTGGGGCCAGAATGTATGAGTAGTCAGGAATGTAGGGATTTTGCAGCCCTCTTTGGTCGTGAATTAGACCGACTTGAAGGTGAGATAGGGCAGTACTCGAATGAGTCAAAATTGTGGGCCGTTTCAGGGAATCAGAAGAACTCTGCAGGCAACCTCGCACTACATGTGTGTGGCAACTTGATGCATTACATAGTGGAGGGTCTCGGAAAGTCCGGTTACATCAGGGATCGTGGGGTTGAATTCTCTGAGCGCGTCACCCGGATTGAACTCATTGAGCGTGTCCGTGCATGTAAGATGACCGTTACCGGCGTACTTGAGACTCTAGACGATTCAATACTAGACGAGATCTATCCAGCGAAAGCACCGGAGCGGATGGGAAGGATTTGCTCGCGTGCCTTCCTGCTACACTTGATTTGGCATTTGGGTTGGCATCTCGGTCAGATCTACTATCACAGGCTTGGGGATGGAGGCCAGACAGAGTCAGTTTAGATGTCGCCTGAGAACTAGGCCTGCTCGGACGTCTCTGAATGAACTCTCTTCGACCGTGATTTGCCCGTTGATAATCACCCAGTCGATTCCTACCGGATACTGATGAGGTTGCTCGAATGTTGCTTGGTCCTCAACGATTACTGGATTGAACACGACCACATCTGCAAACCATCCCTCTTGGATTTGACCGCGCATGTTGAGACCAAGCCGTTCCGCCGGTAAGGCGGTCATTTTCCGAACCGCTTCGACCATCGAGATGATCTTCTTATCACGTGCATAATGACCTAAAACTCGAGGAAAAGTACCATACCACCGCGGATGTGGATGGCCTTCACCAGGTTGAGTGAGACGGCCATCGGACGCGATCATCGTGAAGGGGTGGGCCATGATTCGCTCCACATCTTCTTCACTCATTGCATGAAAAATCGCACTCGCTCCTCCTCGGCGTACTGCTTCAATGACGAGTCTGGCTCCAGTCTCTGGCGTGGAAGGCAGACCCTCCCTCAGAGCCCAATCATGCAGTGTTTTCCCTTCTAGAGTTCTATCCCAGCCTACGAGAGCAAATTGTACACGACGTAAGTCGTTGCCACCGCGATCGTTTATGATATTGAACGCAATGCCGTTGAGAATGCTGTCGGCTAAGGTTGGGTCATTCATTCGAGCTAGGAGGGCCGCATCTCCTCCCGCCATTGCCCAAGCTGGAATAAGGATTCCGATTCCCGTATAGCTAGCGGTATAAGGGTATTGATCGATCATCGCATCGGTGCCGGCTTCCCTGGCAGAGTCAACCATAGCGAGCGTGCGGGTCGATGACCCCCACATTGGTTGTCCGACCACCTTATGGTGAGTAAGCACGATCGGTAGCTGTGCGCGCTTCCCGATTTCGAGTGCTTCGCCAACACCGTCCAGAAGTCCGAGTCCTTCTTCCCTAAGATGTGAGGTGTAAAACCCTCCCTCTCGACCTGCGACCTCCGCAAGCGCGATTACCTCTTCAAGTTCTGAGAATGCCCCAGGTAGGTACTTCAGTCCGGTCGAAATACCCCAGGCGCCCTCTTCCATTGCCTTTGCTACCATACCCTTCATGCGGTCCAGTTCAGGTGGGGTTGGAGCACGGTTTTCGAGTCCCATGACAGTCCGTCGTACTGTATTGTGCCCGACTAGGAATCCAACGTTCATTCCTACCGAAATCTTTTCTAGCGCCTCTAGATGTGCCTCGAAGGGCCAGGGGCCACCACCGTCCGGACCACCCAGTGCGGTTGTCACTCCTTGCCTCACATGACTTTCTGAGCCTGGCAGGCGGAGAAGAGGATCAAGGTGTGCGTGGAGGTCAACAAATCCTGGGCTGACAACCATGCCGGTAGCATCGATAACATGACTAGCGCGATCCGGATCCAAGCTGGCTTCTGATACCGCTACGATCCGGTCCCCTTGAATTGCCACGTCAGCTCGGAAAGCAGGTCCCCCACTACCATCTATCACAGTGCCACTGCGAATGAGTAGGTCCCAGTCGTTCGTGTTCGCTTGCCCTAATGCGAGGGATGGGTGGAAGAGGACTGGATTAGCGAAAACCAACACTAGTACGGCGAACCGCATCACTTTCCTCCATGAGTGCGTTGAATGCCCAAGGTGTCGTCTCAAGCAGTGCCCCGCTACCCTCATGTTATTCTGGGTGCCTGGTATCCGATCTCTGAAAAACATTGAGGGGGATGGCATATCATAGACATAAGAATATACTGTATATACAAATGTATAAACTATTGATATATAATAAGTTAAGATCTGTACAGTGACTCCACAGATCTCTTGGATAAGGGTGAATTTAGAGAGGTTCCTACGAGGGACTATTGGGTCGCAGAGGATTAGATGGCTTCGTTCCCGTTCCTGACTTTGCATTTTCCGGGGAAGAGGGCACCTCAGCTCCGATTGACACATTCGGACACCATCGGCAGCTTTACGGCTCGTCTAGACGCGGTCAGACTGACCGCAAAGGCCCCATGAGGGGCCATTTTCTTGAGCCCGCGGTAATGCATGTTCAAGACGCCACGAAGCCGGCTTATCACGATTATTGTAATAACCGCGATATTTGGCTGGCAGCTATATAGTAACGGCCTTAAGCTCGGGCTTGATCTCCAGGGTGGTATGCACTTGGTGCTGGAGGTCGACGACCCTGAGGGAACCATGACGGTTGAGGCTAAGGCCGACATGATCGATAGGGTCGATCGTATCATTCGGACGCGCATCGACGAATTTGGTGTGGAGGAACCGCTTATCCAGAAGGTTGGGGGTGAGCGGCTAATTGTTGAACTCGCCGGGATCGATGATCAAGATCGTGCGAAAGAGATCGTTCAGCGAAACGCGTTCCTCGAATTCAAACTCGTTTTGCCGGTGACCGACATGACGGCTGCGTTGAGCAGAATCGACCGAAGCGTAGTGGCGGCACTCGGGATCGATTCGATTAGAGCTCTGGGAAGGGACGTGGTCGCCTCGGAACAACCGGAGATTGTAGATCTCCTGTTTGGTGGTGGGGACACGACAGTGACTGCAGAGCAAGTTGACACCGCTGAAGTCATCGAAGAGGCGCCAGAGGAAGAAGACCAGCTCGATAGCTTCCAACCATTCTCATCGCTGCTCAATATGGGCGACATCCCAGGGACGTACCTCATCGCCCTTGAAGATATACCGACAGTTGAATTATTCCTCGCTATGGACGAGGTACAGCGCGCGTTGCCTCGTGACCAAGCTCTGCAATGGGGCATGGAGCTCGTGGGCCGGGGCGCCCGTACCTATAAATATTTATGGGTACTTGAGGAAGACCCGTTCCTAACGGGAGATAGATTAGAAACGGCAACCGCGGGCCGTGATCCTCAGTTCAATCAATCGCAGGTCCAATTTGAACTTAGTCGCGCCGGTGGGCGGACTTTTGGGCAGTTCACGGGCCAGCACATTGGGGATAATCTTGCCATTGTGCTCGATGGTGCGGTCCAGAGTGCACCTGTTATCCGAGACCGGATTGGTGCCCGTGGTCAGATCGATATGGGTTCTGGGACACCGCTTGAGGAAGCCTCCGATCTAGCGCTCGTCCTACGAGCTGGAGCGCTGCCTGCGAAGATCAACATTATAGAAGAGAGAACTGTTGGGCCGTCACTGGGCCAAGACTCTGTCGACGCTGGGAAAATCGCCGGGATGTTTGGGATTGCCTTGGTCGTGCTTGTGATGATGACTTATTACCGGGTCGCCGGGGTCCTGGCTGTGGGAGCTCTGGGGGTGTACGTCGTACTTGTGCTTGGTGGTCTTGCAGCTTTAGGCGCGGTGCTAACGGTTCCAGGTATAGCCGGCCTAATCCTTTCGATTGGGATGGCCGTGGATGCCAACGTCCTAATCTTTGAGAGGATACGTGAGGAGTTAGCTGTCGGTCGGGCAACCAGGACCGCGGTAGAAGAGGGTTTCCAGCACGCATTTTCCGCCATCATGGATGCAAATATGACCACGCTTATCACAGCGCTAATCCTCTTCCAATTCGGGACTGGCCCTGTCCGTGGCTTTGCAGTAACGCTCTCAATCGGCATCGTTGCATCGTTCTTCTCCGCCCTGTTTGTTACGCGCTCCTTCTTCCTCCTGTATCTGCAGGGGAAGAAAGCGTCTGACCCGATTAGCGTCTAAGGAAAGGCGATGCGACTCTTTAAGGACGCGAACTACGGCTTCATCGAGGCTCGACGTAAGGCGTACGTTGTTTCCGGCATAGTCCTAGGGGTAGGCATTGTGTTCATGACCTTAAATGTTGTGAACATTGGAAGCTGGCAGAACTATGGAGTTGACTTTACAGGGGGATCACTGATCCAAATTCAGGTGGATGCGAACCTCACTGCTGGGGATCTTCGTGATGCGCTCGGTGGGGCAGATGCGCCGCCGATCACACGGTTCGGTGAAGAGAGCGAATTTGTTGTGCGGGCCCCTGTAGCAGAGGACGGATCAATAGGTGCGGTTGCTGATACTATTGAAGCGCAACTCGCGGCCGCTTTTGGTGAGGACGCCTTCGAGGTGGTCCGGACTGAACAGGTCGGTGCTAAGGTAGGGGGAGAACTGCAATTGAAAGCTTTGTATGCGATTCTCTTCTCATTCCTGCTTACCCTCATTTATCTGGCCATCCGCTTCGAGTTTCGCTTTGGTATGGCAGCGGTGATCGCTACACTGCACGATATACTGATCACCCTCGGCTTTCTCGCCGTTTTTCGAGTCGAGATTGCATTACCTACCGTCGCGGCGATCCTCACTATCCTGGGGTATTCTTTAAATGACACGATTGTGGTCTTTGACCGCATTCGTGAGAACATGCACAAGAAGGGCGCGCGGAAGCGTAATCCAGTTGACCTAGTCAACCAATCGATCAATGAGACTCTGCCGCGTACAATCCTCACATCTGGTACGACTCTGGCAGTGCTCTTCGCGCTCTTTATTCTTGGCGGTGCCGTGATCCGTGATTTCACTGTGGTACTTATTTTGGGTGTGATCATCGGTACCTACTCCTCGATTTTCGTTGCTTCTCCAGCGCTGATTGAAATCCAGAATCGTTGGGGGTTGGGAAAGGTCGGTGAGAAGAAGAGGCCGCAGCCTGCGACGGTGTGACCGAGGACGTTGTCTGAGTACTTCGACAGTCACTGTCACCTAACTGCCGCTGCTTTTAGCGGAGACTTAGAAGAGACACTTCTCCGGGCTCAAGAGAATGGTGTAACCCGATGGGTCACCATTGCTTCGAATTTTGAGGATGCTCAGGAAGCGCTTGCTCTCGTAAAAGATCGGCCAGGTGCATGGTCAACAGCGGGCGTACATCCTCATGAGGCAGGCGAAGCACCAGAGGATGTTATCGAGCGGATTCGAAAACTGGCCTCTACTCAAGAAAAAATAGTAGCGATCGGAGAAACCGGACTCGATTTTTATTACGACAATGCTCCTAGGGATGTCCAAAGACGGCTTTTTACAGCACACCTTGCACTTGGATCCGAACTCAATCTCCCAGTTGTTGTTCACGCTCGTGCCGCCGATGGCGATATAGCGGAAGCCCTGAGATCTATGCCACCTGGAACATCCGGGGTACTGCACTGCTTTACTGGAGGGGCTCTCGCGTTTCAGGAGGCTCTGGAAGCGAATTGGTACATCTCATTCTCAGGTATCGCTTCGTTCAAGAGCTTCGAAGCTGTGGAATTACTTCGAGCTGTTCCGAAAGACCGATTACTGATTGAGACGGATTCTCCATATCTCGCTCCTGTACCACAACGCGGGAAACGGAATGAGCCCGCATACGTACCATACGTAGCTGAGGCGGTTGCTTACCACCTTAAGTCTGACCCCATTGAAATCGGGCGTTTAACGAGTGAAAACGCCTGTCGCTTCTACGGCGTGCGGTAGGGGGAGAAGCTTCACGATGACTAGACGGATCAACGTGCTAACTGATGTGGTCGCGAATCAAATCGCGGCAGGGGAGGTCGTTGAGCGACCCGCGTCTATAGTTAAAGAATTGATCGAGAACTCTCTCGATGCCCGTGCCTCGAGGGTTGAGGTTTCCTTGTTACGAGGCGGAAAGGGTGAGATACGCGTCAGTGACGACGGGATTGGTATGGGTCGCGAAGACGCCTTGCTAAGTCTTGACCGCCACGCTACGAGTAA
>DCAZ01000110.1:0-17866 GCA_002313925.1 Gemmatimonadales bacterium UBA1120 | reverse complement strand
GATACTCGGGAAGCTGATCAGGGAGTGGGCACCCGGGTGGTGGTGAACGGTGGGCGTATCGATACGGTCGAGGATAGCGCTCGCCAGAGGGGTACTACGGTTGAGGTTAGGAATTTATTCTTTAATGCTCCCGCCCGTGCCAAGTTCTTGAAGTCGGTGAGCGTTGAAGTTCGAATAGCTAGCGACGTTCTGATGGGACTCGCATTAGCAAACCCACGAGTCAGCTTTTCTCTCACATCTAACAAGAGAAGCCTACTTGATCTTCCTGCAGTGGATGATGCTGGTGCACGGGTAAGTCAAGTTTGGGGTCCAGATCAGGGTGGCACGCTGATTCTTGCAAGAGCTGAAGGCTCAGGTCTCGAGGTCAAAGGTCTGATTCAGCGTCCTGATGCAGCAAAACCTGGTCGCGGGAGGCGTTACTTGTTCGTGAACGGGCGCCCGTTCAAGGCTCCGAAACTTGTTCGGGCGGCGGAACGGGGGTACAGCACGACCATCCCGCAGACAGCACGACCCTGGATGTTCCTTTACCTCCAAGCCTCTTCCGGTGTCGTAGACGTCAATGTGCATCCAACTAAAGCTGAAGTACGGTTCGCTCAAGATTCTCAGATAGAGGATCTAGTGGAAAGAGCGGTGCGGTCTGCTTTGAAGGATGAAAAGAGCTCCGCAACGTTAGATAGAGAGTTAGAAACTCCCCGCTTGCCTGTTCATGAACCGAAGGAAAGTCTAGAACTGAGCAATCTGCCTACGGACGCTCAAATGGCCTTATTTCTAGCAGGATCTGAGATTGAGGATCTTGCTGAGGAACAGTTAGCGAGAAAGCCTGAGGAGTCACGACCAAATCTCTGGCAGATTCTCAATACCTACATTCTCGCTGAGACACGAGACGGCGTCCTGATAATAGACCAACACTCAGCTCATGAGCGTGTGCTATTCCAGAGACTGATGGACGCGTTTGAAGCGGGTGGGCGGGACGGACAGAAGCTTCTTTTCCCCCTGACAATCCGGTTGACGGCTCCGGAGTTGAAGTTGGTAGAAGAGCTACGCGGGTTACTTGATCGATCTGGTTTCGAGGTTGAGCCATTTGGCGGTGATACGGTGATCTTGAGGGCAGTACCTAACCCCCATCCTTACTTCGATGCCGAACGTGCGTTTCGGGAGATGATCAATGAGCTCACCCACGGCTCCGAGTTAGTCCGCTCAGCGAAGAATCAGCATGAGAAGATCGCGATGACGTTTGCCTGTAAGGGTTCGATCAAAGCCGGTCAACAGTTGGCCGATATCGAGATGCAAGAGCTTTTTGATCAACTATTTTCTACTGACCTCCCGCATCATGACGTTCATGGTCGTCCGACGATTATTCGGCTTTCAAGTGCGGAGCTTGCGAGGAAGTTTGGGCGGTGATCTCCAAACTCAAGCCGACCTTCATTGCACTGACGGGACCGACAACGTCAGGTAAGACACAACTTTCCTGTGCGCTTGCTCGGATCCTTGAAATCGAGATCATCTCAATGGATTCCCGACAGGTGTACAAAGGGATGGATATTGGGACTGACAAGGTGCCTGCTGATGTAAGGACAAAGGTCCGACATCATGGGCTTGATTTGGTTCAGCCAAATGAGCGGTACTCGGCGGGACGATTCGCACGTGATGCACGTGGCTGGATAAGAGATATTATCAAGCGCGATCGGGTGCCGGTACTCGCAGGTGGTACTGGCTTCTTCCTCAGAGCGATCACAGAGCCAATTTTTGCTGAGCCTCCAGTAGATTCAGCACGCCTCAAAATGCTTCGCCGGTACTTAAGTACCCTTGACCACAGAGTACTTGCTAAATGGGTTGGAAGGTTGGATCCAGAGAGGGCTTCTTTGGCAATTGATGGTGGTCCTCAGCGTATGAGTCGCACTATCGAAGTGGCTTTGTTAACGGGGCGCTCTCTTTCCAGTTGGCATAGGGAAGCACCTCTTGATGATGCCGCACTTACAGGCCTCATAATTCAGCTTGAGCTTTCTCGCGAAGAGGTGGACAAGAGAATCAATGAGCGTGTGACATATATGGTAGAACGAGGCTTGGTCAGTGAGGTGCGCAGCTTACTTGAAGCCGGCTATACTTTTGATGATCCGGGAATGACTGCAACTGGTTATCGTGAAATAGCGCAGTACTTGGAGGGTGATCAGACGCTTGAAGAAGCCATGGAAGAGATACGCAGGAATACACGACGTTATGCTAGAAGACAGCTTACCTGGTTCCGTAATCAGCTTCCGTCGACAGTTCGCATAATTGATGCCAGAGCCTCTATAGATTTGCAGGCCACGGCAGTGCTTGATGCGTGGGTTGAGGAACAGACGGGCCCTCAGATCGCGAGGCGATGAGCCCAGCTTATGAAGATTGGAATTACCTGCTATCCGACTTATGGGGGATCTGGGGCTGTAGCTACACATCTTGGCCTTGAGCTGGCTGAGAGAGGCCACGAGGTGCACTTCATATCATACGATCAGCCCTTCCGTTTGGCGCATTTTCATGAACGCATCTTCTTCCATGAAGTCGAAATGGAAGATTATCCCCTGTTCAAGCACCCTCCTTATACACTGGCTCTAGCAGTCGCTCTGCATGACGCAGTTCGAAAACATGAACTTGACCTTGTTCATGTGCACTACGCGATACCCCATGCTACGTCTGCCTGGGTGGCCTATGAGATGCTCGAAGGCGAGAGGGACCTGAAGATCGTGACGACATTACATGGCACCGATATCACGCTGGTTGGCCTTCACCCGTCCTTCCAAGCCATCACCCAGTTTTCGATTCTTCGCTCACATGGCTTAACCGCTGTTTCGGACTTTCTAAAGCGAGAGACTGTGCGTGACTTCTCGGTGCCAGAAAGCCGTATCGAAGTAGTACCAAATTTTGTCGATACACGGATCTATCGACCGGGCCTAGAGCCTTGCCATCGGGCCACACTTGCCCCTGACGGTGAAAAAATCGTCATGCATATCTCGAATTTTCGACCTGTTAAGCGAGTGGAGGATGTAGTAGATATATTCGCACGTGTTTTGGGAGAGATTCCATCCCGACTAGTCCTCGTAGGTGATGGCCCGGATCTTCCGCGTGCACGCGCAAAGGTTGAGGAACTGGGAATCCGCGACAGGGTCGTATTCCTTGGGGAGTACACACCCGTGCAAGAATTGCTATCATGCTCGGACTTATTCCTCCTGCCCTCCGGGAGCGAATCGTTTGGGTTGGCTGCGTTAGAGGCAATGGCGTGCGGTTCACCGGTAGTTGCATCTCGCGTTGGTGGCTTGCCCGAGGTGATCATCGATGGAGAAACCGGGTACTTATGCGAGGTTGGTGACATCGATGAGATGGCAGCCGCTAGCATCAGGATTTTGAGTGATGACAAGCACCGTAAGGAGCTATCCGATGCTGGACGCGCATTCGCGGTGAAGCATTTCTCCTCTGAATGCATTGTACCTCAATACGAAGAATATTATCGGCGAATCCTGGGATCTCAGTCTCCATGACAGCCTTGGAAGCGCTCGTGCTTGGGATACTTCAGGGGGCTACAGAATTCTTGCCCATCTCCAGCTCTGGCCACCTGGTCATGGCGCAAGAAGTTCTAGACATCGAGGTGCCCGGCGTTCTCTTCGAAGTTTGGGTGCACCTGGCCACATTGCTATCGATCCTCCTCATCTACCGGAACCGGATAGCCGAGTTATCAAAAGGGATTCTGGGTAAAGATCGCAGCGCCTTTGAGTACATGGGCTTAGTTGGGTTGGCTACTCTTCCTGCCGTTGTTACAGGTTATTTTCTTGGTGATCTGGTGAAGGTGATGTTTGAGAGTCCTGTGGTTCCCGGGGTAGCTCTTCTGGTGACAGGAGGAGTCCTTTGGACCAGCCGGAGAATTTCTATCCCTTCCATGGGAGACCGTCCCGGGTGGATTGGTGCGTTAGTGATCGGCTTCGCCCAGGCGTTCGCCCTGATTCCCGGTATCTCCCGTTCCGGGACAACGGTAGTCGCGGCGCTGTGGTTGGGTCTAAAGGCTGAGGATGCAGCAGCATTTTCTTTCCTTATGGCTATACCTGTGATCCTCGGAGCTACTCTCCTTCAGTTGCCCGAGATTGGCACGTCGCAGTCGCTTCCGACTCTGACACTCTTATTGGCCGGTGCGGCTGCAGCTTTCACAGGTGTTCTAGCGATCCGGACCCTTATTACCACCCTTGGAAAAGGATCCTTTCATTTGTTTGGCATTTATTGCTGGATTATAGGAGCGCTCTTCCTCTCCTACCTGTGGGTGAAATAGGGAGCTGACCCAGATATGTGTATTGCTAGGTGTTGAACCACTGGCAGGGTCGCCCAGTCTCAGAATGGGCTGAAATATGGGGTATTCCGTCTCTGGAGATATACCGCCGTGTTAGCTCCACTAATGACCGCCTGATCAATCTGACTGAAACTGAACCGGCTTCATTCAGCGTGGTGATTGCAGATGAGCAGACGGCAGGACGTGGACGCGCTGGGAGTAAATGGTACTCACCCGATGGGGCAGGATTGTTGATGTCGGTTCTTCTACCAGCCTTGTCAGCTTCCCAACCGTTTGCCCCTCTGATAGTAGGAATCGCGGTTGCCCGAGCTATAGAGGTCTTGGCTGATGGTTTCTCCACTCAAATCAAATGGCCCAATGATGTTTTTCTCGAAGGGGGTAAGGTTGCCGGAATCCTTTGTGAGTCAGCAGGTGAGTGGATAGTTACAGGGATAGGTGTGAATATCCGGACTCCGGTAGCCGGGTTCCCACCAGAATTCACAGGCCGTACTTCTTCACTTGAGGAGACTTGCCAGTTGACCCTGGCACCCAGCTACGTTGCAGAAGCTTTGATTTCTGAATTACACAAGGTTAAGCCGGTATTTGATGATCCTATGTATCTTGATCAGTTGCCCTCTGGACTCTATGAGGAACTCTTGAGCCGAGATGCACTTTTCGGGTCAGAGGTGACGACGGAGCAGGAGGGAGGTGGTGTGGCACGTGGTATCGACGAACGAGGCGCACTCATACTGGAGCGTGAAGACAGTTCCCGGGTACGGGTAGTATCAGGAAGTGTGACTCTGATTGAACCCTGAGCACCCAAAGCAGATCTTGCTTAGAGAGGTGATATGCAGCTGGTTGTTGATGTAGGAAATACTGAAACCGTGATTGGACTGGCTTCAGGTAAGAGAGAATTGGCCGGCCACTGGCGAATCAGTTCAAGTGTGTCTCGGACGATTGATGAGATGACAGTATTGGTGCGTGCGTTCTTATCTAATAATGCCATGGGCGACTCCAAGATTACGAGAGGTGTAGTAGGCTCAGTCGTTCCGACCGCCAACAGAGTATGGACGAAGACGCTACGGAGAATTGTGACGGGAGAGGTGCTGGTAATCGATCCACAATCTGATCTTCCAATCGAGCTTGATGTAGAAGAGCCGATGTCGGTTGGGGCAGATCGGATCGTCAACACTCTCGCTGCCCGTGAGCTATACCATCGTGACACGATCGTTGTGGATCTAGGCACAGCTACGACTTTCGATTGCATAACAAAGGAAGGAGTCTTCAAAGGAGGAGTGATCTCTCCGGGACTCCTGACAGGCATCGACTGGCTTGCCTCAAGAACGGCGAAGTTACCGCGCGTTGAGCTGGCCCCCCCACCTGCGGTAATTGGCCGAAGGACTGAAACTTGTATCCAAAGCGGCATCTTTTATCAAGCGATCGACTCTATAGATGGGATGGTTCAACGGTTGAGAGAAGAATGGGATCGCCCGGACGCTTATGTAGTAGCTACCGGGGGTTTCTCCAATACTATCGGGCCACATTTGGCAAGGATCGACAGGATCGAACCGTTTCTCACTCTCTTCGGTCTAGCGATGGCTGGCGAGTATTTAGAGGGGTAGATTTGAACTTGAATTCACTCCGCTTCTGGCCTCGAGCCCCATGACTCTATCCCCTGTATTCCGGTCCCAGGACGCGGTGCGCCTGTTAGGGAAACACGGTGTATGGACTCGTCTTGGGAGTGATATGGAAGCTCAGGCAGAAGCGGTGCGGATTGTGCAAGCAGACCTTCGAACGCTGATTGCAGAACAATTCCTTACCGAAGCGCCGCACGTTCCATCGGCAGCCGAAGCTACGACTCCGGAAGGGCTTTATTTTCTTCAGGAGTATTTTTTCCTCATTCTCTTCCGGTCCATCTTTGCCACGATAGGTGTTCCGGAGGAGCGCTTGACGCTCTATACGGAGCTGAATTTTTGCATCAAGGGAACGATAACCGCGGCTGACAACATTTTTGATGACCAGGCCAAGACTCTTTTGCCCCTTGCACCTAACACGGGCGCTCGCTTCATGTCGATTCTTCAATTGATGTCATTCGAACGCTTGTTACGGAGGGCACTTGAAAGGGGACGAGTCAAGGGGATTCTTAATGGGACTCAGTGTGATGCGATACAGCGCGAATTGCTTGATCGCATGGCCTTGATCGGTAGGCTAGAGGGGTCGGAAGAGGAGGGTGTCGAAGAAATTCCTAGGCCAGAAGTAATGCTTGATAGCGTTCACCGCATTCGTGGGGGTGACCTCTTCGCACTCGCGTTTGCAGCACCGAAGGTGCTAGAAGAAGGCGGATTGAGTGAGAAGTTATCTGCAGCAGAGTACTCGGTTGCACAACTTGGCACGGCATTCCAAATCGTTGATGACCTTACTGATTTTGAGGTTGATGTTAACCGGCGGAGTAATAATCTGCTTGTCTCGCAGATCCACCACCACGGTTCGGAAGAGGAAAAAGCGACTCTGACCAGATTGCGGGTAGGTGAAGGAGTGCCCGAGGGTCTTGTCGAATCTCTATTTCTGAATTCGGCTGCCTCAGTACTCGATATCGCTTATTGCGAAGCAAGAGCAGCATTTATGGGGCTCGCAGAGTTGGGCTACTGGTTCGACCCATCGCTCGCGGAGCAGGTTGTGCACGCCATTGTCGGTCTCGACGGTGTTCTGCGTATGGAGGCACTGGCTACGGGCAGTTAGCCAGCCGAGAATATCGAATTTGGTATCGCTGGAGTCATAGCCAGAGATTCGAGAACGCTAGCGCTTGACACCCTGCCTCGATTTTCGATCTTACTTCGCTCTTGGCACTCCCGTTATTAGAGTGCTAAGCCAAGAACTGATCTATCAGTTTAAGGCTCATTTCCACGTTGTTAGGAGGAGGCCAGATGGGTGATGGCGCAAGCAATGTCAGGCCGCTGTCTGACCGCGTCGTGGTAAAGCCACTTGAAGAAGCAGAACAGATGAAGGGTAGTATCTACATCCCAGACACTGCTAAGGAGAAACCATCGCAAGGAGAGATCATTGCGGTCGGACCTGGCAAGATGTCTGATGAGGGTGCACGGATTGAGCCTGACGTAACAGTCGGGGATAAGGTTCTTTACGGGAAGTACAGCGGTACGGACGTCACGCTGGACGGTGACGAGTATCTGATTCTGAGAGAATCAGACATCCTCGCGATCGTTTCTTAGCGCAACGCAATTGACGAACTAGGAGATACGAATCATGGCAGCCAAAGAGCTCTGGTTTGACGTTGAGGCGCGTGCGCGCCTCAAAAAAGGCGTCGATAAGCTCGCCCAAGCCGTAAAAGTGACACTCGGCCCTAAGGGTCGAAATGTGGTGCTGGATCGGAAGTTCGGCTCCCCGTTGGTGACCAAGGATGGTGTATCGGTCGCCAAAGAGGTGGAGCTCGAAGACGCAGTTGAGAACATGGGCGCACAGATGGTCAAGGAAGTCGCTACTAAGACTTCCGATGTTGCAGGTGATGGAACCACCACCGCGACTGTTCTTGCTCAGGCGATTTTCGGCGAAGGCCTTAAGAACGTTACGGCAGGGACAGATCCCATGGGTATACGCCGCGGGATCGATCAGGGTGTGGCTCTCGTAGTTGAAGAGCTGAAAAGAATTTCAACTGACACACAGGGTAAGACTGAGATAGCTCAGGTCGGATCGATCAGCGCAAACAATAATGCTGAGATCGGCGAGCTTATTTCAGATGCAATGGAAAAGGTTGGGAAAGACGGGGTGATTACGGTCGAAGAGGCTCGCGGCCTTGAAACCACACTTGAGACTGTTGACGGTATGCAGTTTGATCGCGGCTATCTCTCTCCATATTTCGTAACAGATCCGGAGAGGATGGAGGCATCGCTCGAAGATCCGATGATCCTAATCTATGATAAGAAGATTTCGGCGATGAAGGATCTATTGCCAATTCTTGAAAAAGTGGCACAGATGGGTAAGCCGCTCTTGATTGTGTCTGAGGATGTTGAGGGTGAGGCTCTTGCGACTCTGGTCGTCAATAAGCTTCGGGGTACGCTGAAGGTAGCGGCCGTGAAAGCGCCGGGCTTCGGTGATCGTCGGAAAGCTATGCTCCAGGACATCGCGATTCTCACAGGTGGACAGGTAATCTCGGAAGAGGTTGGCTTTAAGCTAGAGAATGCGGTGGCGAGCGACCTTGGGAGCGCAAAAAGCGTCATAATTGACAAGGACAATACGACGCTGATTGATGGTGCTGGGGAAGCGGACAAGATTAAGGGACGGATCGAAGAGATTCGTGTCTCAATCGATAAGAGCACCTCTGACTACGATAGTGAAAAGCTTCAAGAGCGCCTTGCGAAACTCGCAGGTGGTGTTGCGGTCATCAGTGTCGGTGCGCCGACAGAGACCGAAATGAAAGAAAAGAAGGCACTTGTAGAGGATGCGCTACACGCGACCCGGGCCGCTGTCGAAGAAGGCATCGTTCCAGGTGGTGGCGTTGCTCTGCTTCGCGCACAGGCGACGCTCGCCGATGCTGAACTTGAGATCGAGGATGAGATGATCGGAGTGCAGATCCTCTCCCGTGCTCTTGAGCAGCCGATACGGCAGATTGCAGAGAACGCTGGTAGTGAAGGTAGCATCGTAGTCGAGCGTGTCCGAGCCGGTAGTGATGGGTTTGGCTACAATGCTCAGTCAGACGAGTATGAAGACCTTGTGAGCGCAGGGGTTATTGACCCGACAAAGGTTGTGCGTACTGCACTCCAGAATGCTGCATCAATCGCAGGGTTACTTCTCACAACTGAAGCGGTAGTAGTGGAGCAGCCTCAGGAAGAAGGACCACCAGCAATGCCTGGGGGTGGAGACATGGGTGGGATGTACTAAACCAAGTCTTCATAGAGAAATGCGGCCCGGTCACTGTTTCAGTGGCTGGGCCGTTTTTTGTCACGGGATTCCGACTTACCGTTGGCGCTTGCTACTGCAGAGACTCATTGCGTTTGCACAAGCTCTTGAGTTACAGCTAGACATTGATTTGGGTGTCTCCGAATTTCCTGAGACTTTATCACAGGATGGGTCTGTATATTCTGGCCGTGCTTCGGCAGCTACAGTTCAGGAATTACAAAAGGATTTCCTGTCCTGTAAGGGATAGTTGCTCTATCTTTATTTGTCAGAGCTGAGTGAGATTGCAGTGTCCCTCGATACCACTTCTGCTAGATGAACCAATTCTCCCCAACGTTGTTTACTGGAGGCCTTGCACTGCTCTTGTGGGGCAGTGGTGGTGGGCAGTTGGATCAGACCCAGACCACTGATCCAACTCTGCTACTGTCAGGTTATGCTGAAATAGTTGGGTACGACAGTGAGTCAACGAATGACGAGATTATTCAGGCTTACTGTGTGCGTTGTCATAATGAAAGGATGCTACGCGGGAATCTGTCCCTTGAAGACTTCCGAATGTCGGCTTCTCATGAGGAGGGTGAGACCACTGAGAAGATGATCCGAAAGCTTCGAGCGGGCATGATGCCTCCGCCTGGGGCCCGTCGTCCCGCTGGGGATACGCTCGTAATGCTTGTGCAAAGCTTGGAATCCTCAATGGATATGGCAGCTGCTAAGGCTCCGAACCCTGGTGGGCGCACGTTTCAACGATTAAACCGAGCCGAGTATCAAAGCTCAATTGAGGACCTCCTCGGTCTGAGAATCGATGCGGGAAATTACCTTCCTCTCGATACCAAGAGTGCCAATTTCGATAATATTGCTGACGTCCAAATGGTCTCTCCGACGCTTTTGGATGCCTACTTACATGCTGCAGCTGAAATTAGCCGCTTAGCAGTGGGAGATGCGGAAGCAACTCCAAGTGAGACTCAATACCGGATTCCAAGGTGGGCCTCACAACTTGACCGGGTTGATGGTGCGCCTTTCGGGACCCGGGGTGGAACGGCAACCGAGCACCATTTTCCAGCGGATGGGGAGTACGTATTCCGTATGTCTTTCCATCACGAAACGACTGGCACTGCTGTAGGCAATGGTCGGTCTGCTTTGCACACAGCCTATGCGCCAGAGCAGATAGAGCTTTCCGTCGATGGGGAGTCGGTAGCACTGCTGGAGATGGACCGATGGATGCACGTGTCGGATCCAGCTAGTGTTGAAATACGAACGGAACCGATTTTCATAAGAGCTGGAACACATCGCGTAGCGGCGGCATTTATTCGACGTGCTGAAGGGCCAGTCCAGGATCTGGTATCCCCTCACGATTGGTCATTAGCCAGTACTGCCATTGCGGGTACGTACGGTGTCAATTCTCTGCCGCATATGCGAGACTTGGTGATCTCTGGTCCTTTTAACGTTACCGGTGTATCGGAGACCCTGACACGCACTCAGGTCTTCACATGCCAACCGTCGACGGCTCTTGAAGAGCGCACCTGCGCAGAAAGTATCCTTTCAGGTTTGGGGACCCGGGCATTCCGACGCCCTCTCACGGATGGAGATCGTGAAGCTCTGATGCTGTTCTATGAACAGGGGGCTTCTGACGGAGGGTTCGAGATTGGTGTGCGCGTAGGACTAGAAGCGATACTAGCTAGTCCTCATTTCGTTTTTCGTTTTGAAGAACCACCTGGACCGGTAGCTGCAGGCGAGAGCTACAGGATTAGTGATCTAGATCTAGCAAGCAGACTTTCTTATTTCGTTTGGGGGGCCCCGCCTGACGCTGAACTGCGTACTCTAGCAGAGGAAGAGAGTCTTTCAGATCCGGAGACACTTGAAGCCCAGGTTTATCGGATGCTTTCAGATAGTCGATCGGCGGCGCTTGGACCTCGATTTGCAGCGCAGTGGTTGAGGCTCCAAGATTTGGACAAAGTCCACCCCGACGTTCGACTTGATCCTGATTTTCATCAGCAATTAGCAGATGCGATGCGGCGTGAGACAGAACTTCTGTTCAATAGTCTTATAGCTGAGGACCGAAGTATCTTTGATCTCTATGAAGCAGACTACACCTTTGTTAATGAACGACTTGCCAAACACTACGGATTTTCTGGAGTTACAGGGGAGGAATTTCAACGCTTCACATACCCAGATGATAGCAGGCGTGGTGTCTTTGGACATGGCAGCATTCTGACTTTGACATCGCATGCGGGCCGAACGTCACCGGTACTGCGTGGTAAGTGGGTGATGGAAGTCTTGTTGGGTACTCCACCACCGCCACCGCCACCTGGAATCCCGGATCTGGAAGAGACAGAAGGCAGTGAGGATGGAAGACTGCTTACGACGAGGGAAAGGATGGCACTCCACCGGGAAAATCCGTCCTGCAACTCATGTCATCGTTTCATGGATCCCATAGGCCTGGCATTAGATAATTTTGGCGTAAGTGGGAAGTGGCGAGTCCGCGAAAACGGAACAGCACTCGATACGAGAAGCGAGCTTTACGACGGCACCCCCATTGAGACTCCTGGTGACTTAACCCGGGCTTTGTTAAATCGACCCATACCTCTGGTAAGGAATTTTACTGAAAACCTCATGGCGTATGCGCTTGGTCGGCGTCTAGAGTACTACGATCAACCGACTGTTAGGGATATCACGAATCAGGCTGAAGTAAATGATTACCGCCTCTCATCGTTCATCGTTGGAATCGTGAAGAGTGATGCTTTCCAGATGCAAAGAGCTGGTGTGAGTGTTGAGATTCCCTTGAATGAACAAGAGGTTCACTGAGGAGATTAGCGAGAACATGAAGTTTATTACCGGTAAGCAGATCGGAAGACGAACGTTCTTGCGTGGGGTAGGTTCTACCGTGGCACTCCCCTTTTTGGATGCGATGGTTCCTGCGGGTCGAGTATTATCTGGTTCCCAAGCACTCGCTGATCCGACACGCCTGATTGCTATCGAAATTGTCCATGGCGCTGCGGGAAGCAATGAGTGGGGAGCTACTCAGGATCTCTGGTCACCAGCTGAGGCTGGTCGGGAATTCGACTTGACCCCCAGTTCTCTCCTACCGCTGGAGGATTACCGCGAATATCTGACCATCATCAGTAATACTGACGTCCGCCAAGCTGAGGCATCTAAGCCCAAAGAGATTGGGGGTGACCATTTCAGATCCAGTGCCGTATTCCTGACGCAAGCTCACCCCAAGCAGACCGAGAGTTCTGATGTATATGTAGGAGCGTCATTGGATCAGATTTATGCGACTCGCTTCGGGCAGGATACTCCCATTCCGTCTATGCAACTCTGCATCGAGAATGTTGATCAAGCAGGGGGGTGTGCATACGGATATGCATGTGTGTATACGGACACGATTAGTTGGGGTTCTGCTTCTGGTCCGCTCCCAATGATCCGTGATCCGAGGATCGCGTTCGATCGTCTTTTTGGGGCTGGTGGAAGTCCGGAAGCTCGAGCGGCCCGCCGTCGCACAAGTCATAGTATTCTCGACTGGATTACTGAAGATATAGCTGACCTAAAGCGCACACTTGGCCCTAATGATCAGATCCGATTGGATCGGTATCTCGAGAATGTCAGGGAGCTTGAACGACGAATTGAAGGTGTCGAAGTGAAAAACCGTTCCGGGGAGGTCCGTGAGCTTCCAGAGGCACCGGCGGGTGTCCCCGATTCCTTCAGTGAACATGTTCGGTTGATGTTCGACCTCCAAGCTCTCGCATTCGCATCCGACATGACCAGGGTCTTCTCACTTAAGCTTGGTAGGGATGCCTCGTCACGTGTATATCCAGAGAGTGGAACTGACACCCCGTTCCATCCAGGATCACATCATGGTGGGCGAGAGGAAGCAGTATTGGATTTTGCGACGATCAATAAGTACCACGTTGGCATGCTTCCTTATCTCATGGATAAGTTGAGCGAGGTCTACGAGGGTGATACCCATCTGCTTGATAAGACGATGATTATCTATGGTTCACCAATGGCAGACGGGAACCTTCACAACCATCGCCGGTGTCCCTTGATTACTCTTGGTGGTGCGAATGGGCAGCTTGACAATAACCTCCATGTGATGGCACCGGATGGCACCCCTATGGCAAACGCTATGTTAACGCTGATGCACAAGCTTGGTATGGATGACGTTGAGGGTTTCGGGGATAGTACTGGAGAGCTGTCGCTCACTGCACCCATGAGTAAGGGGTAAGGAGGGCATGGCGGAAATGAGTGCACACTGCACTTCTCGGAAGTTCTCAGTGAGGACTTGGTTCTCTATGGCTCTTTGTTTTTTCCTGTTTGCAGCCGTTCCGCCAGATGCTCCCATTGCAGATGCATCCATGCGTAACGATGCGGCCCAAGTGAGGTTATTAGTAGCGAGTGGTGCGGAAGTGAATACCGCCCATGGAGACGGCATGACCGGTCTTCACTGGGCTGCTGAGAATGGGAATCCTGAAATTGCGAGCGTCCTTCTGGAATCGGAAGCAGACGTTGAGGCTGTAACACGGCTCGGGGCATACCGTCCCCTTCATTTGGCAGCTCGCCGGGGACATGCGTCGGTTATTCAACTTCTGCTGGATGCATCAGCGGATCCCGAGGTTGAGAGCACAACAGGGAGTGTGACACCACTCCATTTTGCCGCCGCCTCCGGAAAGGCCGCCGCAGTTCAAGCGCTGATGGACCATGGTGTCGGGCTTAACGTAAGAGAGTCAATATGGGGTCAGACTCCTCTAATGTTTGCCGCAGCAGCTGGACGTACAGAGGTTATCCGATTGCTTCTCCAAGGTGGAGCTGACCCGGCTCTGACAGCTGTCGTGATCGATATGCCGTCACGCGATGAGTTTGATCGTCAGGATCAACAGGCTCGGCGAGCACGGATGGCGGAGACTGGGCAGACAGTTGATAGAACAGGAGAAGCAAGGCAGGGGGCTACCGAGGAAAGGCGAGTCGCCTCCAGTTCCGGAGGGGTCCGGAGTGCACAGGACCTGTTGCTGGTCCAGCAAAGGGACAGAGTCAATCAACCACTCTCTCACGCTCAGCTAGTGGGAGGATACGGTGGTATGACTGCTCTTTTAATGGCTGTTCGTGATGGCCATGCCTCAACAGCCTTCGCTCTTCTGGATCATGGAGTGGAAATCGATCAGGTGAGTGCAGGGGATCATACTTCTCCTCTCCTCATGGCGCTTATTAATGGCCACTTCGGTCTAGCGATGGAGCTTTTCAACCGTGGTGCTGACCCAACGGTCGCGAGTGATGCTGGTGCAACACCACTATACATAGCATTGAACACAGAGTGGATCCCTAAATCACGGCATCCCCAGCCTACGCACCGTCTTCAACAGGAAGTTACATACCTGGATCTGATGAAGACATTCTTGGAAGCAGGGGTGGACCCTAATGCGAGGCTCACGAAGCAGCTTTGGTACACCACATTTGGTGATGACTACCTAAGGACCAATAGGACTGGAGCGACTCCATTCTGGCGAGCTGCGTACGGCTTGGACCTTAGGGCCATGAGGTTACTGATAGAGTACGGAGCTGATCCGAATATCCCGACGCAGAAACCTGCCGCGAGAAGTTATCGTGGAGGGGGTGAGGCCCAATCTGAGGTGCTGGATCCTTCTGGACTTCCTCCTGTGCCCATTGGAGGTCCTGGCGCCTGGCCAATTCATGCGGCGTCAGGGATAGGATACGGCGAAGGGTTCGCTGCGAACATCCATAGGCATGTGCCAGAGAGTTGGATTTCTTCAGTGCGCTACTTGATCGAAGAGCTCGGGGCTGATGTCAATGCCAGAGACCATAATGGGTACACAGCTTTGCATCACGCAGCAGCTCGGGGAGATAACGAGTTGATTCTTTATCTGGTGTCGCAGGGAGCCGATGTCTCAGTAGTTAGTCGCAGAGGTCAAACGGTTGCAGATATGGCGAATGGTCCGGTTCAGAGGATCCTTCCGTTTCTTTCTACGGTAGCGCTCCTGGAAGGACTTGGTTCTCAGAATAACCATAACTGCGTGGCTTGCTGACCTGAGAAGAGCAATGATGGGGATCGCATCCCTACGGGCCTCTTACGAGGGAGCCCCCAATACGACTGGGAGCCGAGGTACCGAGGGTTAGCCACTCTAACTCGACTGAATAGACTGGCTTTACCTGGCGTCAAACAGTGCACTTTTCCTGGTCAGTCCGGATATTGATATGTACCGTTGCAACGTGGAAATACTCCTACTTTGAGGTTACACAGATGCACTGTCGTTGGCTTCTTCTCGGAATGGTTAGTGTGGCTCTCACAGTTGTTCCAGCGAGCGCACAGATAACAAATGGGGAACTATCAGCTGCTAAGCAGGTGCTTAAGTGGCGCGAAATAGGTCCAACGATTATGAGTGGCCGCATTTCAGATATCGCTGTCGTCGAATCGGATCCGAGCACTTTCTATGTGGGCACAGCGACAGGTGGAATCTGGAAGACTGAGAATGCAGGCACGACTTTTGAGCCACTTTTCCAGCGAGAGAAGACTTCCTCCATCGGTGATGTAACGGTTTCACCATCGAACCCAAACGTTATTTGGACTGGCACAGGTGAACCCCAGAATCGCCAATCTTCCCCCTGGGGGAATGGGGTATACCGCTCGACTGATGCAGGCGCGTCTTGGACCCATGTTGGCCTGGAAAACACGCATCACATATCGAGGATCGAGGTGCATCCCATGGATCCGGAGGTCGCATATGTTGCAGCTGTGGGACACCTATGGGGTTCGAATACAGAACGGGGAGTCTACAAGACAACAGATGGGGGACAGACCTGGGAGCATGTTCTGTTCGTTGATGAATATACAGGAGCGATCGACTTAGTAATGGATCCCAATGATCCTAGGACACTGTTTGCTGCGATGTACCAGAGACAACGTCGGGCCTGGGGCTTTAATGGGGGTGGGCCTGGTAGCGGGATTTATCGGACGGTAGATGGCGGGACTTCCTGGATAGAACTAACTGATGGGCTCCCCCAGGGAGATAAGGGTCGGATTGGGCTGGATGTCTACAGAGGAAACGGGAATCTCGTTTGTGCTCTAGTTGAAGCGGATACTCGGACACCAGGTCAAGGCCGGGGTGGCGGTCCAGCCCCGAGTGAGCAGAAGAACGGGGTGTATTGTTCAAGAGATCGTGGTGACAACTGGCAACAGATTTCTCCTACGAACAATCGTCCGATGTACTACTCACAGATCCGGATCGACCCGAATGACGCAGAACGGATATACCTGGGCGGATCAGATCTTTACCGTTCTTCTGACGGGGGAAGAAATTTCACAAATGACGCGGCAGCAGGAGTGCATCTCGATCATCACGCGCTCTGGATAGATCCGAATAATTCTGATCATCTACTGCTAGGAAGTGACGGTGGTCTGAGCGTGAGTTGGGACCGTTCAGATAATTGGTATCAGTTCAGAAACCTACCGATCTCGCAGTTCTATGAAATCGGTATAGATAATAGGGAGCCCTACCATGTGTGTGGCGGACTCCAGGATAATGGTTCCTGGTGTGCACCGTCAGATACATGGTCAGATCAGGGCATCCGTACTCGAGACTGGTATAATGTTGGAAGTGGAGACGGGTTTTTTACCGTAATGCATCCGGTAAACTCGAACGTCATGTTTGCTGAATCTCAGGGTGGCAACCTGACTCGTTTGGATCTCACGACGATGGAGCGGTCACGAATCCGCCCAATTGGTCAATCGAACGAAGATGGAGAACAACCAGATCTGCGCTGGAATTGGGACTCCCCAATCCTGTTGTCTGCTCATGATGAAAACACCATCTATGCTGGGGCAAACGTTCTCTTCAGATCTCAGGACCTAGGACAAACATGGGACCCGATAAGCCCTGACCTTACTTATGAAATCAGTCGGGATTCCCTCTCGATTATGGGTGTTCTTGGTTCAGAGCCTCAGATGTCCTTGAACGACGGACAATCTAGCTACGGGAATCTTACCTCGATCGGGGAATCGCCAGTGAATAGTCAAGTTATATACACTGGAGCAGACGATGGGCGGGTTCAGCTTACACAAAATGCTGGCAATACCTGGACTGATCTTACGGACAATATTGAGGGTCTTCCAGACAATGTGTACGTGACACGCATCGTCGCATCACATGCGGATGCGGGAACGGTCTACATAGCTTTTGACAATCATCGTTCCGATGATTTTGCTCCATATCTCTTCGTTAGTACAGATTTCGGAAATGAATGGCGTGCGGTGGTGAACGGCTTGCCTCAGTCTTCTCTCAACGCTCTTACTCAACACCCGCGTAATCCGAATCTGATTTTTGTTGGAAACGAAATCGGGGTGTACGTATCGGTCAATGCTGGGGGCCAGTGGGTTCAACTCGACAATGGGCTTCCGACTGTGCCGGTAGATGATATCAAAATTGCGCCCAGAGAAAATGATCTAGTAATAGGAACGCACGGGCGGGGTATTTGGATTATGGATGATATCACTCCGCTTGAAGAGCTCACTCCCGAGACGATTACGGCAGAGGCTCATCTTTTCGGGATTCAGCCAGCGATCTCATACAATCGATACACACCTCAAGGATGGACCCCAGGCATCTTCTCGGCCCCCAATCCGCCGATGGGTGTACGCATGAGGTATCACTTGGCGGAAGATACAGA
>DCAZ01000018.1 GCA_002313925.1 Gemmatimonadales bacterium UBA1120 | reverse complement strand
TGGGTGTGCAAAGCTTTGATACAAAAGCCCTCACTTGGATGGGGCGCCTGCACGGGCCAGACGGCGCAGTACAGGCGGTCAATGCAATAAAGGAAGTAGGGATTTGTAATCTCAGCGTTGATCTAATCTTTGGGCTGCCGTCCCGACTAAAGCGGTGTTGGCGCACTGATTTGTTCAAGGTGTTAGAACTAGACGTTCCACATATCAGCTTGTACGGACTCAGCATAGAGCCTGACACCCCATTAGGTCGATCAGTCAGAGACGGTAATGAGTTCCCCGTTGATGAAGGGCAATACAGGGATGAATACCTTACTGCCGTAGAGTTATTAAGAGCTGCCGGATATCAACATTATGAAGTCTCCAGCTTCAGCCACCCAGGGTTTGAATCAAGACATAACTCCGCATACTGGGATGGAAGTCCTTATTTAGGTTTGGGCAACTCTGCCCACAGTTACTCGGAATCCTACCGTCGCTGGAATGTCAGAGATTGGGGTGCATATAATGTCTTGGCCACAGGGACAGGAATTACTTGGGGGGAAGGTGAGCACCTTGATATAGCCGCTAGATCGCTAGAGCGATTGTGGCTGGGTCTGCGAACAGCATCGGGGCTGCGACTAAAGGATCTAGATGACCCACAGCGGGTAATCCTCGAGTCCTGGGTACAGGAAGGCTGGAGCGTGCTTGAGGATGGAAGAGTGCGCCTCACTGCAGAGGGTTGGCTTCTGCTGGACCGACTTACTTTGGAGCTTGATGGTGCTCCGGTGGGTTGACGCTGGAATCAATGACACTCGATCTTCGACTATGACTGTTTTGGAAAGGGCAGAGTTTACTGGTGCCGAGCTCACTGAACGTGAGCGGCAGGTTTTGGACGCGGTGGTGCGTACTTATGTGGAGACCGCTGAACCGACTGGTAGCAGAACGGTCTCTCGGAATTTTGATCTAGGCATTTCATCGGCTACGGTCCGAAGTACCATGGGTGATCTTGAGGATAAGGGATATCTCTTCCACCCTCATACTTCTGCGGGACGCGTACCGACAGACCTCGCGTATCGTTTTTTCGTTGACCGGCTCATGGCACCGCAGAGACTTACCGGCGAGGAAAGAACGAATCTTCGGCGCCAACTTGACGGAACTAACACCTCCGTTGTCGAACGTCTTGTGATGAAAGCAACACGTGCATTGAGCTTTGTCTCGAACGAACTCGGTGTAGCAATCGCTCCTCGCTTGGAAGAGGCAGTTCTAGAGAAGGTCGAGCTGATACAGGTTTCTTCAAGCCGGGTACTGTTCGTGGCAACGATTCGAGGTGGAGTCGTGCGAACGGTCTATGTGGACCTACCGCTAGAAGTGCCCCAGAAAACTCTTGTTGCTGTCACAGTTGCCATGAATGAGCGCCTGGCTGGGCTCACTCTCCAAGAGATTCGCCATACACTTCCCGAGAGGATGCGGGATTCTCATTCGGGGGAGTTCAGAGCAGCTGAGTTCATGAACATCTTTGTTCAGTCGGGGGCAAAACTTTTCGATCTGCAGGAGCTGGATAGAACAAGTATTCTTTTGGGGCACACGAGTGTCCTCGCGGCACAACCAGAGTTCGAGGAACGTGACCAGTTAACTAACCTGATTGAACTCACTGAAAGACGGGATCTTCTCGCAGACACCATGGGTAAACGCGACCACAGAGGTCGAATTATGATCACGATCGGTGGTGAGAATGATAGGAATGAACTCGCTGACTTCACGCTGGTGACTTCTGAGTACCAGGCAGGTGATCTTACAGGAGTAATTGGAGTCATTGGACCGACACGTATGCCTTATGAGAAGGTGGTAACGATCGTTGATTACACTTCGACGCTTGTCACCCGGATGCTCCAAAGCTGATCCAAGTCTACTACCGCACTGTACATCTCCAACAGTTTTCTAATGGCTGATTATTACGAATTACTTGGCTTGTCACATGATGCGGACCTCGAGGAAATCAAGAAGAGGTACCGTAAACTTGCGTTCAAATATCATCCCGATCGGAATGAAGGTTCCAAGGAAGCTGAAGAGCTATTCAAGCAAGTCACGGAAGCTTATGAAGTCCTTTGCGATCCTGAAAAACGATCGATGTATGACCGCTATGGCGAGCAGGGGCTTAGGGGCTCCGCTGGTCCCGGTGGCAGGGGAGGTTTCGATCCTGCTGATCCACGAGCGATCTTCGAGCAGATGTTCGGAGCTGGTGGTTTTGCAGGATTTGAAGATCTCTTTGGAGCAGGTGGTGCGCGGACACAACGAACTGCATCTCGTAAAGGAAAGACTATACGGATACAGGTATCTCTTACACTTCCGGAGGTTGCACACGGAGTAAAGAAAACTCTGCGTGTTTCAATCCTGGGGAAATGCGAGCCGTGTGGGGGGTCAGGTGCGAAATCTGGGACGCAGCCGGTGGTTTGTCCCGGTTGTGGTGGGGCAGGAGAAAAACGGCATGTGCAGCGGTCAGTTTTTGGACAGTTCGTGAGTGTTCAGCCCTGTCAAAACTGTCATGGTGAAGGTCGGGTTATCCAGGAGCTGTGTAGTGCTTGTCGCGGTGAAGGACGAACCCGAGGTGATGAGGAAATAGAAATAGAGGTGCCGGCTGGGGTGACAGCGGAGAATTTTCTCACGCTCAGAGGACGTGGGAATGTTGGACCGAGGGGAGGGCCTCGAGGAGATATCGCAGTACTTCTTGAGATTGAAGATGATCCACGATTCTCACGCGATGGATCAGATATCTTCCACGAACTCCCAATAACCTTTAGTCAGGCTGCGCTCGGGGACGAAGTTCAAGTGCCCACGATGGAGGGTACTGCTCAAGTCACGATTCCTGTCGGCATACAGAGTGGAGACCACCTTAATCTTAAGGAGCTTGGCCTCCCTGATCTCAATGGTCATGTTCGAGGAGATCAGATTATTAGGGTGGTAGTGTGGACGCCGACGGATCTCAACGCCCAACAGGAAGAGGCTCTAGGGAACTTGCGCGGTGTTGAAACACTCGCGCCGGAGCAAATTCGTCGTCGAACACATAGGGGGTTCTGGTCTCGAGTGAAGGAGGCGTTCACGGGCGGATGAAGTACCCGAAACTTCGGTGGCTGGAAGTAGGGATTCGTACACCGGTGACGGATAACGAGGCTTCGGTTTTGGTGGATACGTTAGTGCAGATGTGTGGTCGGGGCGTGCTCGAACGCGACGGTTGGCTCTACACGTACTTTGAAGAACCCGGTGACCTATCTGGCTTCGTAGAGCTCTTAAGGTCTCGTATCAACTCTGCTATCGGCAATGAAGAAATCCATTTAGTAACTCGTTGGCAAGCAAATGAGGACTGGTCTGAGAAATGGAAACGCGGACTCGGCCCTAAAAGGATCACGGATAGTATTGTAGTGCGTCCATCGTGGGTGCAATTCCATCCCGAACCTGACGATATCGTGATCGTGATTGACCCCGGCATGGCTTTTGGAACTGCTGAACACGGTACAACTCGTGGAAGCTTGAGGCTCCTCGCCTCAGCTCTCAAGGTTGATGACCGAATACTAGATGTTGGCTCAGGCTCAGGGATATTAGCGATTGCAGCAGCAGCACTAGGTGCGAGTGAAGCTATCGCAATTGAGGGGGATTTGCCGTCATTTGAAGCCCTACAAAAGAACGTGCAAGAAAATGCAGTGTCTAGCCGAATCAACTGTGTTGAAGAGTGGGCTGACGCCCAGAGTCTTCAAGCAATGGGACCCGTTGATGGTATTGTCGCTAACATAGAGACCGATGTTCTGTGCTCGTTTCTTCCTGCTTTCCGTAATGCACTAATCGAAGACGGGTGGTTAGTTATGTCAGGTATCCTCTCAATGGAATGGCCTTGCTTTCTCGAGAATACAAGAGCTGAAGGGTTTAGGTGTGCTGAAGTCGACCGTGACGGCGAATGGACAAGTGGTTTATTCAAAAGTGTTTGAGACGCTCTACGTAGCTGGCAGCCTATTTTAAAACCTATAAATGTAAGAAAAGCAGCTCTTCATAAGTGGGTCTTTTCAATATAGAAATCCGGCCGGACACGGTGATCAATCCTACCATTGCGCTCCGTTCCAACCACCCACAAGATCGGTTAGGTGGACTACTATGCCTGCTTATCCCTCTATTTGGAAACTCACTTTATGACTGCTAATGAATGTCTTTTCTGCAAAATTGTCGTCGGGGATGTTCCGGCAGATATCTTGTACAAAGACGATGAAGTGCTTGCATTTCGTGACATTAACCCTCAGGCACCCATCCATATTTTAGTAATTCCCAAACAGCACTTGGATTCGCTTGCATCTGTCGCTGATGAGAACCGTAACCTTATGGGACACATCATGCTTACCGCTAAAGAGATTGCTAGAGATGAAGGCCTGTCCCACAGTGGTTATCGAACTGTGATAAATGTAGGGGCAGATGGTGGTCAGACCGTTCATCACCTACACCTACACTTGCTTGGTGGCCGGGCGCTCCGGTGGCCGCCAGGATGAGAGTGGTTTCCTCCGATTGACTCGGTACGTTACTAGGATCGCTGTTTTGGTTGGCCTAATAAAACCCAAGTGAAGGGAAGAGTGACCCGTGTCCCACGAACTGAAGAACCGATTGAGGTCTGACCTTACTTCTGCGAGAAAAGACCGCGATAAGCTTCGCACGCTTGTCCTTTCAACCATTCTAGCCGATGTCCATAACAGGGAAATAGAATTGGGGGCAGAGCTGAGTGATGACCAAACTGTTAAAGTGCTCTCAAGAGGTATCAAGCAGCGGAAGGATGCCGCGTCTCAGATGCGTGCCGCTGGTCGTGATGAGCTTGCCAGCGGAGAAGAAGCTCAGCTTACAGTCTTGAGTGAATATCTCCCAGAAGGTATGTCAGAAGATGAGGTTAGAGCGTTGGTGCGGGATGCAATTGAGGACGGTGTAGACCAAATGGGGATGTTGATGGGTCGGGTTATGCCGCAAATCGGAGGCCGATATGATGGTAAAGAAGCAAATCGGATAGTGCGTGAAGAACTTGGCCGGTGAACTTGATTCACAAATCCAAACCAGAGTCAGGACAAGGTTACAGGGGTGAGTGAGCAAAGAAGAGTCCCGCTGTCACGTTCTGTGCTGCAGGTTCAGAAGGGTACAAGCGTGCGGGTTCGTGCAACCGGAATTCGGGGTAAAGTGATTGAGGTCAGTCGTGATCGTGTGATTCTTGAAGCGGGGGGACTCAAGCTAGATATGGCTCTTTCAGAAATCCAAGCTATCACTGCTCGGTCTGAGGATATCCAGAGTGATCAAGATAGGGGATGGCAGGGACCCGAGTTGGGAACGGCCAGACTTGAAGTCGACCTCCATGGAATGCGGGTGAATCAGGTGGAGCTTGAACTTTCGAGAGCATTGGATGACGCAGTTTTGGAGGATCTATCTGAGATCCGCGTTATTCACGGCAAGGGTACAGGAGCACTCCGCAAACGTGTGGCTGAGATACTTGAAAAAGACTTACGTGTAGTGGACACCCGCATGGGTTATCCCTACGAAGGCGGAGCGGGTGTCACAATTGTGATGTTCGGCGGAGAGCCATGATTCCCGATGAAATAGTCGAAGAAATCCGCGCCCGCGCCGATATTGTTGATGTCATTGGTGAATTTGTAGCGTTGAAGAAAGCCGGCAAGGAATTCAAAGCGAATTGCCCGTTTCATGAGGAACGCACTCCAAGCTTTCACGTTGTTCCTGACAAGGGCTTCTTCAAGTGTTTTGGATGTGGCCAGTCGGGGGATGTGTTCAAGTTCTTGATGGAACGCCAGGGTATGGACTTTGTGGAGGCTGTAAAACACGTAGCCGGGCGAGCTGGGGTCGAAGTACGTGAGGTAAAGAGGTCTGCTGAAGCGGACGACCCGAATCGTCCTCTATACGCCATCAACGCGTTTGCACAGGACTGGTTTCGAGAGTGCCTCACAGACCCTGATGGTGGTGCGGCGGCCCGAACCTACATAGAAGGGCGAGGGATCAGTCCAGAAGTCGCAGAACGATTTGGCGTGGGGTATGCCCCAGATGATTGGGGGGCATTGCGCAGTGCTGCAGGGAAGCACGGACTAGAAGACGACCTCATGCTGGAGGTGGGTCTCCTTAATACCAGTGATCGCAAGAAAGACCCGTACGATCGTTTTCGGGGTCGTATCATGTTTCCCATCGAAAGCGTTTCGGGTCGGGTCATCGCGTTCGGCGGAAGAGATTTTCAGTCAAATCAAACAGGCGCACCCAAGTATCTCAATTCTCCAGAGACGCGGATCTACAGGAAAGGTGAAAATCTATACGGACTGTCGTGGGCTCGGCACGCTGTCCGCCGTGAAGAGTGTGCACTATTGGTTGAAGGGTACATGGATGTGGTCTCACTTGCAGCCCATGGTTTCGATAACACCGTCGCGTCTCTGGGAACTGCTCTGACGCCCGAGCAGGCAAGACTTTTGGCACGCTACACAAAGCGCACACTGATACTCTTTGACTCAGATGCTGCCGGTCTACGGGCCACGTTCAAGGCTGGGGACACCCTTCTAGAAGCCGGACTCCATCCAGGAGTAGTGACTTTGCCACCGGGTGAGGACCCAGATACGGTTGTGAGAAATCAAGGTCCGGAAGCTCTGGGTGAATACCTGGATCAGGCAGTCGATGTTCTCGATCGTAAGCTTCAAATCCTGGAAGAGAGAGACTATTTCTCCTCTATCGGGGGGAAAAGGTCCGCACTTGATCGCCTGTTGCCCACTATCCGATGTGCAGCGGATGCTGCCCTTCGGGACATCTATGTGACCAAGGTTGCAGGCAAGACGGGAGTCCGTAGAGAGACCCTCGAAGAAGAGTTGAAGAAGCAGCGCCCACGCGTCGCAAAGACAACCAAAGCCTTTAAATCCAGGGAATACCCTATCAAGCCCTTACCCTTAGTGCCAAAGGCTGCCGTAGAACGACAGGTCCTCCTCATGATGACTAAAGGCCCTGAATGGGTGGAACGAGCTACGGAATTGATCTCACCGGAGGACTTTGACGATCAGTCGTACCGCACCATCTTTCACGCTCTTCTTGATAACCCTGAACTGCGTGTCGTACCCGCGTCTATGGACGCCCTAGCTGCTCAGAAATTTGAGGAGATTCTGTCGGATCCGATGGAAATCAATCACGGGCAGGAAGTATTCAGGAAGTCCGTGGATCGGATTCGTGCAGAGGTAGGTTACCGACACGTCAAAGATATCCAGCATCAGATGGAACTGACACAGGATGAAGACGAGAAATTAGAGCTTCTTAAGACACTGAAAGAATGGACAAAAGAAGTGCGTGACCTGGATCCGACAATTCTGCAAAGACAGAGTGCGTCGGTGGGCGATACAACCTAAAAGAGCGGAGCACATGACGGATCAAGATCGCAGCAACCTTGTAGAGCTTCAACGAATTGACCTTAAGATCCTTGCGGGACAACAGCGGATAAGGGCATTCGATCCGTTACTTGAGGAGGTTGAGGAACCAGCGCTGGTGTTGGAGAGTGATGCAGAGAAGACACGAGCTCGACTCAAGGAAATAAACCTAGAAGAACGTCAACTGGAACTAAGCGTAGCGGAGAAACGCGAACGCCAGAAAAAATTAGATGAACGATCGGGGTCAGTAAGAAATCTCCGAGAAGAAGCAGCGGTCAGTGCAGAGCTCGAGATGGTGAAACGGGCGTTGCAGAATGATGAGCAGGAGGCACTATCGCTACTTGATCAGATCCGGAAAATGGAGGGTCGTCTAGAGGAATTAGATGAGGCGATAACGGAGGCTCGGGCGTTCGTTGGTCCGCGATTAGAGGAATTGAGATCTGGACATGACACGGCTGAAAAAGAACTTGATACAATGGAGCAGGATAGGGAGAATTTCGTTGATGCAATGGATGTAATGGAGCTCAGGTTATATGAAGGCATCAGGCGAGGTGGAAGGGTTACCGCAGTTGCGGCTCTGACCGAAGATGGTGCCTGTAGTCATTGTTTTGGGATCGTTCCTCCTCAGCTTCAGAATGAAATTAGACATGGAAAGGCTCTGATCCGGTGTGAGGGATGTGGAGTTATTCTCACCGTGACTGAGCATGGAGATGAGCTAGCGGAAGTGATGGAAGCCGAGGAGCCAGCTGAGGAAGAGGCTGCTGTATCCCAAGAAGTCTCTGGAGAAACAGTAGATGAGGATCAGGTAGACGAGTGACGATTGGCGGGCCTCGCGGAGGAGAGTCCGGTGGCCTGGGTCCAGGAAGCTATCTATCGAAGCGCCAGTGGGTCATCTCTGAACAACCTGATTCGGAGACCGTTCAATCTCTCATTGATGAGCTGCGATTACCCGAAACGGTCTGTGCACTTTTAGCTGTCCGAGGATTAACGCCCCCGGAAAAAGCAAAGCGTTTCTTACGACCAGACCTCAGTCAACTCCACGACCCTGCGACTCTGGCAGATGCAGAGATCGCTGCTGAGCGGATTACTGAATCAATCGATTCTCATCAAACAATTCTTGTGCATGGGGACTACGATGTTGATGGAATAAGTGCAGCGGCACTTATGACTCGCTGGTTAACCTCTTTAGGTGGGCAGGTCGTTCCTTTCGTGCCACACAGACTCAGAGATGGTTATGACTTTGGGGCTGCAGGGTTGCAGGCAGCGCGCGATGTGGGAGCCGAGCTAATCATTACTGCTGACTGCGGCACTGCTGCACACCGGACTGTGGAAGCTGCTCGTGCAGCAGGGATTGATGTAATCATCACTGATCATCATACGGTTTCTGATTCACTTCCTAATGCCACCGCAGTGGTAAACCCATTAAGACCAGATTGTGCGTATCCAAACAAGGGACTTTGTGGTACTGCACTGGCTTATAAGATCTGTGAATTAGTGTCGATAGCAGCTGGTAAGGACCCCGAACCGCTCGTCGAATACCTTGACCTAGTTGCTCTCGCCACGGTGGCAGACATGGTTCCTCTGTGCGGAGAAAACCGGAGTTTAGTACACTTCGGTCTGCGCCGTTTTGCCCATACTATCGTTCCTGGGATACGAGCCCTCCTCGATGTCACAGATATTTCGGGCCAGGACATCACAGAAAGAGAGATTGGCTTTGTAATTGCACCAAGGATTAATTCTGCTGGTCGGGTTGGTGAGACTACAGACGCCCTCCAGCTTCTGCTAACTGACGATCCTTCTGAAGCTCTTTTGCTAGCAAGAAAACTTGATCAGACCAATCAGGAACGAAGAGCAGAAGATCAGCGGACTTTTGACGAAGCTCTAGAGCTACTCGAACGTGATTATGATCTGAGTCGTGAAATGGGCGTTGTTCTGGCTAACGATGGGTGGCATCCTGGAGTGATTGGTATTGTTGCTACCAGGATCGTGGAAAAGATCCAGCGCCCAGTTCTAATAATTGCCCTAGATGGAGAAAGAGGTCGCGGAAGCGGGCGCTCAATTGCTGGATTCAACCTCTTTGAGGCGTTGAAGGAATGTTCGGAGCACTTAATCCGTTTCGGTGGTCATAAGCAAGCCGCGGGAATGGATGTGGCTCGGGAAGCCCTGCCTGATTTGCGCGAGGCCTTCAACATTGCTGCTAACCAGCGGTTCTCCATGGATGAGCTTCGCTCCGAGTTGTTCGTGGACCTTGAAATAAGTCTCGCTTCGATAGACTTACAGTTAATTCATTGGCTTAAGTACTTGGGCCCACATGGCATAGGTAACACTTCTCCGGTTTTTATTATCCGTGAGGTGGCTTTTGAGCAAACCAAGATTGTCGGTACCAATCATATCAAGACGACGTTGATCGGGAATGATGGTGCTATGGAGGCGATCGGCTTTGGTTTGGCTGATAGGCATTCACCTGACAACCTTTCCCACGGTCTATACGACATTGCAGTTCAGCTTGAGCGAAATGAATTCAGGGGAAAGGTCAGTGTGCAGGCTCGCCTTCTCGAAATCAGAGTGCATAGGAAAGACGATTGAGGATTATTTCGGGATGTTGGAAGGGACGACGCTTGGGCTCCCTAGGGGGGACTAGCGTTAGGCCTACGGCCGATAGGGTTAGAGAGGCATGGATGTCGGCAATGGGTGGAAGTATGGATAAAATCACCGTACTTGACCTTTTCTCAGGCTCCGGTGCGCTTGGACTGGAAGCGCTAAGTCGGGGGGCTTCATCTGCAGTTTTTGTTGAGCAAGACCGAGGCGCTCTTCGCATTGTCCGAGCCAACATCGAATTGCTTGATGCCTCGGATAAGTGCATGGTTGTAGAGGATGACGTGTTCCATTATTTGGATGGGAACCGTAAGGTTTTCGATGTTGCTCTTGCGGATCCACCCTACGGGACTGCAGCGTCAGTCAAGCTAGTTTCTTTTTTTCTTCAAAGGCCCTTTGCGCGTGAGCTTTGGTTGGAGCATCGTTGGGGGGAAGAGTTAGACACGGCTGATGTCGCGCACACGAGGCGTTACGGCGATACTGCAGTCACGACTTTTACTACTTGATCATGAGCCCACACAGACCTGTCATCGCAATTTATCCAGGCTCTTTTGATCCGATCACTAAGGGTCACGAGGACCTTGTACGACGCACCCTCCGTGTTACGGACCGACTAGTAATTGCTGTCAGTAGTACTTCTACGGAAAGCAAAGAACACTTGTTTGATGTAAGCGAGCGTGTAGAACTCATCCAGGAAATCTTTGCCAAGGATGACCATGTTGAAGTCAGTAGATTCGATGGGTTACTTGTCGATTTTGCTCGTGACCTAGGTGCTCAGGTGGTTATTCGAGGACTGCGGGCTGTGTCCGACTTCGATTACGAGCTTCAAATGGCGCAGATGAACCAAGAACTGGGCCCAGAGATTGAGACACTGTTTCTCGTGCCTGAGGTAGAGTACTCCTTTCTGTCAGCTTCACTTGTTCGGGAAGTCGCGTCACTCGGTGGTGATGTGTCGAGATTCGTTTCTGCTGTGGTTCTCCGACGTCTCAAGGAAAAGATAGGTTAGTGACGAGCCTTCTTCTGCTTGGTGGGTTTTCCCAGGCCTATTGTTTTTCTGGTATTGGTCTATTGGTCAGCCAGTTATGCTAGTTGGTATGAGAGGGACTCAACGTAAATCCCCGTCGGTGCAAAACTTCCGTGGGTTTTAAGGTCTTAGAGAGGGGTGACGTAACGCTCATTGAGATCGGAGGTGAGTTGATCGTAGGAAACCGACAATTACTCAAGGAGCAGGTGCTTGAGCAATTGGAGCGAGGAGGTCGTAAGTTCATAGTTGACTTCTCAAACACGGATTATATCGATTCATCTGGCCTCGGAGTCCTAGTGACACTCTCGAAGAAGATTCGAGAACAGGGAGGAGAGCTTAGCCTTGCTAGCCTTAGCGAGGATCTTCGAACCCTCTTCGAATTAACCAAATTGGACACTCTTTTCCTTTTCTCCGATTGAGAACAAGTTCGATGTACGCTGGGATGAACCCACTGCTCTTCTAGTTGGTGACTGAGGCTCTTTAACCTCGGATATTATGGATCCCAACTTAGGTCGACCAAAGCGCTCGCTCAGCCAAAACTTCCTGGTCGATGTCAATATCCAGAAGAAGATTGTGGCTGCCTTGAGCGCTGATGCTACGGAGGTGGTGGTGGAGGTGGGACCGGGACGTGGTGCACTTACCCAGCATCTTGTGGGTGCGGTCTCTAAGCTTGTCCTGATAGAACTCGATCATGATTTAGCGGCGATGTGGTCTGAAAAATACAGAGACCGTGATGATGTGACTGTCCTCCAGGGAGATGTGCTAACGATTCCTTTCTGGGAATCAGTTGAAGATCCTTCTCAAGTTCATGTCATAGGAAATATTCCCTACAACATCACCTCTCCCATCATCTTTCGTCTCCTGGAGCGTCCGCGTCCCAAGAGCATTTTATTGACTGTCCAGAAGGAGGTAGCGCAGCGAATCACGGCTCCGGTGGGGTCAAAGGAATATGGGGCCTTGTCTGTAGGAGTTCGAAGCATAGCGAGTGCGGAAATACTTTTCGGAATCGGCAGGCATGCGTTCAAGCCTAAGCCAGGGGTCGATTCCGCCGTGATTCGAATTGTTCCGGTTCACCCTGAGCCTCTTTCACTCGAAGAAGAGTTGAGCCTGCGCAGACTCGTGCGATCAGCTTTCCAATGGCGAAGAAAGCAACTCAAGAAAACCTTGAGGGATCATGAAGCACTCAACATCTCGCCAGAGCTAATTGAGGAGGCAGCTGAACGGGCCGAGATAAACCTCACGGACCGCCCGGAACGCCTGTCTCCCGAGGCATTCCTGCGACTCGCCGGGACGTTGCCGTAATCCGTACCTGCCCGTACTTTCTTGTGAAGCTTTTCACAAGCGTCTGCCTACCCCGCGAGCTGCCTGGTTCGGTCCTTTGTCTAGACGCATATCCGATTCAACTGTTCGCCGGCTCTCGCACTATTTGCGAGTGCTAGAACTGATTCAGGATGATGGTGGAGTGACGGTTTCAAGTGAGCAACTTGCAAGGCGCGGGCACACCACGGCAGCTCAGGTCAGAAAAGATCTTTCTCACTTCGGTTCCTTTGGTAAGCGCGGACTCGGCTACAGTGTAGATGAGTTAAAGGATCGCCTGAGGATAATCCTCGGCCTAGACCGAGTGTGGCGAGTAATTCTAATCGGTGCAGGACGCATTGGTTCTGCATTGTTTGAGTATCCCGATTTCAAGAAGCGAGGATATGATTGCGTAGCTGTTGTCGACAGTGATCCTGCGAAAATTGGTGAAAAATGGGGTGAAAGGGTGATCCGGCCAGCTGAAGAACTAGAGTCACTCATCAAGGAATTACGCGCGACTTTAGTGATCCTCGCTGTCCCGGCTTCAGCTGCTCAATTGGTCGCAGAGCGCTCCGTAAATGCTGGAGTCAGAGGGATTCTTAACTTTGCTCCCGTGCAGATCCAAGTCCCGGAAGATATCCCGGTTGAAAACGTGAATCTTGTGATGGAACTCGAAGCTCTTTCGTTTCAGATAACCCGAGCCTTGACGCCTTGAAACACAGACCACGCGAAGGCAGGTGAAAGTAAAGGGTTGCCAGTCAGGATCGATGATTGGGGCCAGTCAGGCTGATACCTTTGAATCTGGAGCCAAGGCAATTATTGACCGCCGCGGCCACCTTATGCCCGACCTTCCGTATTATGAGCAGAGAGATCTGAGGATATCATGACAGAGTGGATTTCAAACGTACCTCTCAGTAGGGAAATTGCAGTAGGTTCTATTAGAATCCACGCTATTGAGTCCGGTATTCAGTGGCTCGATGGAGGCGCCATGTTTGGTGTAGTGCCTAAGCCTCTCTGGCAACGTCGAATTCCTTCTGATGACCAGAACCGAATTCCCCTCGCGCTGCGTTGCCTAGTCATAGAATCACCCGACGAACTTGTGCTGGTGGATACTGGGATCGGCAATAAGGAGAGCGAAAAATTTCACGAGCTCTATGGCGTAGAAAACGCCGGGAATCCAACTCGTTTGGAGGATGGCATAAAAGCCGCAGGGTTCATGCCAGACGATATAGGAATTGTATTGTGTACACATCTACACTTTGATCACGCGGGCGGTAACACATTCGAAGACTCCGAGGGCAACATTCGACCAGCTTTCCAAAACGCTCGTTATGTTGTACAGCGTGGCGAGTTTGATTTCGCTCACAGTGGAAATGAACGAATACGGGCAAGTTATCTGCGGCAGAACTTCGACCCCATAGAGGAAGCCGGCCTTTGGGATTTTGTTGAGGGTGCAACCGAAGTTATCCCAGGTGTAAAAGTGCTACCGACACCCGGACATACTCCATTCCATCAGTCGGTTGTGATCGAGAGTGATGGAGAAACTGCGTGTTTTCTTGCGGATGTATGTCCGACGGCAGCACACATCCCGCTTCCGTGGATCATGGGTTATGACCTTGAACCGCTCGTTACGCTTGAGTCAAAGCGGAAGCTTTGGGCTTTAGCACGTGACCGAGAATGGCTGCTTATCTTCGAACATGATCTACTTATACCGTGGGGTCGTCTCGATATTGATTCGAAACGACCCCGACTTAAGGACAGCTAGGATATCTTGGACTGGATGTTCCTCCAAAGGACCCTTATGACATGATGGATCATCTTCGAGTGAGTGACCCAGATATTTTCGATGCAATTATCTTGGAGGCTAGAAGACAAGGGGACGGACTCGAACTGATAGCCTCTGAAAATTTTGTTTCCCCGTCAGTGCTAGAGGCGATGGGGACCGTAATGACAAACAAATATGCCGAGGGTCTTCCTGCTAAACGCTATTACGGAGGTTGCGAGTTCGTCGATATTGTGGAGGAACTCGCTCGGGAACGGGCTAAAGAGCTTTTTAGTGCTGAGCATGCTAATGTGCAACCACATTCGGGTGCTCAGGCCAATATGGCAGCCTATTTAGCATTTTTAGACCCGGGAGATAAAATCCTGGGGATGAATCTGAGTCATGGCGGTCACCTAACTCACGGATCGCCTGTGAACTTTAGTGGGCGTCTGTTTGAGGTTGCCGCTTATGGTGTCCGGGAAGATGATGGGCGAATCGACTATGACGCTCTGAGAGATCAGGCTCTTGCTGAGCGTCCGAGTATGATTATCGCTGGAGCAAGTGCCTATCCGCGGACGATCCACTTCGACGTTTTTTCTGAAATTGCGAAAGAAACAGATGCGATCTTAATGGTAGATATTGCCCACATAGCGGGGCTTGTTGCCACGGGACACCATCCGAGCCCGGTGCCGCACGCCGCCGTGGTTACAACCACCACACACAAGACTCTTAGGGGTCCTCGTGGTGGCATGATTCTTTGCTCGCAGGAGCATGCTAAGGCAATCGACAAGTCGGTTTTCCCTTGTATACAGGGCGGACCACTTATGCACGTGATTGCGGCAAAAGCTGTCGGAATGCGCGAAGCATTGAAGCCGGAATTCAGGGATTACTCGGCTCAGGTAATAGCAAATGCGAAGGCTCTAGGCTCTGATCTCAATGATCTCGGCCTGCATCTAGTAAGTGGAGGCACTGATACCCACCTAATATTGCTTGATCTAAGGGGTAGCCACGAAGACTTGACTGGTAAGGATGCGGAGGCAGCCTTAGAGGCGTCTGGGATCACCGTGAATAAGAATACTGTCCCTGGAGAGACCCGTTCTCCATTTGTGACATCGGGTCTGAGGATTGGGACCCCAGCACTGACATCGCGAGGTATGAAGGAAGCCGAGATGAAGCGTATTGCAGGTTGGATCTCAGAAGTCTTAGAGTCACCTTCTAATGAGAGCCGAATCCTGCGGATAAGAGGAGAAGTTCTGGAATTCTGTCACGACTTTCCGCTTTACAGGGAAATGCGATTTTCATAGAAATTAGGAGTGAGTAAGCTCTCTGACTAGCGAACAACATTTCAGCATCCCACATTTCGAATCATGACTGAGTTTACGAGCACTGATGAGCTTCTAGGCCTCCTGCGCGAGAGGAATCCTCGTTTTGATCCGCGTTCATACTCGTTTGTACTTGAGGCCTTAAACTCGGTTTTCCATTCGCTTGGGGAGAAGAGGCACATAACAGGTGCGGAACTTGCTGAGGGTGTCCGCCAGTTAGCGATGGAACGGTTCGGCCCCCTTGCTAGAACTGTCCTTGAGCACTGGGGAATTCACTCAACGCGGGATGTCGGGTCTGTTGTTTTTGCCCTGGTTGAGCAGAAAATCTTGACTACCCAGGATGGGGACTGTCCAGAAGACTTCGCTGACGTATTCGATTTTGAAGAAGCTTTCGAACTAAATTACCCCTGGGAAGCTCGAATTTGATGACGAAGATTCGGTATGAGAACCCAGATCTGAGATCTTTATTTACACGAGGTGACAGAGTACTTGAGTGTTGCTCGTTGTTACCACGCTGACGGGAGGGGTTGAATATGGAGGAAGGGAGCGAATTTCCAGAATGTCAAAAGTGCGGAAATGGGGTGCTATTGCCACTTTCAGATTATGGTAGAGAAGGAGCTCCGATCCGCTACAAGGCTTGGGTATGCTCACATCCAGATTGCGGTTTCAATATTCGGATTGACAACGGCGAGGTGACAGTCGGTCGCCAGATAGGCCAGAGTTACAAATAGTACGGTCTGAATTAATGTCCCAGGCGGATGCGGATGCGGATGGGGGGTCTGGAGCAGCACTCATTGTAAAGGATAGAGTCTGTGCCACGGACTTCTGGTGTGGCGGATAGCTTCGGTGCGTCACTAAGTACTCCGATGATTGATAGCAGAAATCCATTACGCCCTTTCGCACGAGAAGTGGTTTATGCGCTGACTGCTGGGGAGTCTAAGACGCTGGATAGTGCGGCTATCGAAACAGTTGGTGTGCCACAGCCGGTACTAATGGAGAATGCTGGTCGTTCCGCAGCTCAGATAACTCAATGTTTGTTCCCAGAGGGATCTGTAGTCGGGATTGTGGGTTCGGGCAATAACGGAGGAGATGCTCTGGTACTCCTGCGTACTCTGCGGGCCTGGGGCCGAGAGGTTTGTGCCGTGCTTGTGGCTGAACGAGCTATGGACGACCCCCTTCTACATGGCTGGGATATCCCTGTGATCATGGATGAGGTGCTCGACCAGAGTGGTTGGGATGCACTCCTTGGTCCTTGTGGAGTTGCCATAGATGGAATCCTAGGGATCGGTGCAAAAGGTCCACCTCGTGATCGCCAGGCGTCAGCCATAGCCCAGCTGAACAGGGCGTCTTGTCCGGTACTCGCGATCGACGTTCCCTCTGGGATTGATTCCTCAACGGGTGCAGTCCAAGGCGAGGCCATTCGCGCGACAGTGACGGTGGGGTTTGGGGCTCCCAAGCTAGGCAGCCTCCTCTCTCCCGCACGTGTTCATACAGGCCGTATAGTCGTTGTCGACATAGGTTTTCCACCTTCAGGAAATACGGATGACCTTGCACAGGTGATCACGCCTCTTTGGGCACAGAGACAATTGCCTAGCCGCCCCACAGATACCCATAAGAATGCCGTAGGACGTTTGACGATAATTGCAGGTCAGCCTGGTATGGCCGGAGCTGCGGTCTTGACTACCCAAGCGGCGTTGACTGCAGGTGTGGGCCTAGTCCGAGTATGTTCAGTTCCAGAGAACAGAGAAATTTTACAGAGATCTACCCCCGAGGCGATCTATGTGGACGTCTCGGATGACGAGGCGCTTGAATTAGCCCTGGAGGATACTGACGCAGTAGTACTCGGGCCTGGCCTTGGGACTAACAGATTGTCTGTCGACCTAGCGAACAAGGTTACTAAAGGGCCTGGACGGCCGCTTGTTCTGGATGCTGATGCTCTAAATCTGGCAGCAGAAGGTTTTTTTGATCTTAGAGCTCTTGGTAAGTCGCGGCCTATGCTTTCGACGCCACATGCAGGTGAGATGAGCCGGTTACTCGGTGAGTCAAAGTCAAATATAATTGGAGATAGGTTGGCTGCCCTACGGGAGGCGGTAGAGCGCTTTGAACATTGTTTCCTTCTTAAGGGAACTCCTTCTCTAATTTCCAATACGGGTAGAGGTATTCTGGTCGGGAGCCAAGGGACCTCCGATCTTGCTGTTGGAGGAATGGGAGACACGCTAACCGGGGTGTGTGGAGGATTAATTGCTCAGGGTCTGGGAGTGATGGAAGCCGGTGCGGTGAGTCTCTATCTTACGGGGAGGGCCGCGAACCTAGCTGCACGCGGAGCATCACTCACGCCCAGTGACGTGATCCGCTGGATGCCGGATGCGCTTATCGAGCGTGGTGCAGGAACCTCTGAACTAGGTTTCCCGTTTGTCTTTTATGATGCGGATGCTGCGAGGTGACCTCTCCCCGTGCCATTGGTCCCGTCCGCTTCGGTCCTGGTGCAGAATTTGATCTAATTCGTAGGCTTGTTAACCCAGATGATTTACTCCCGGTGGGAGTGAGTTTAGGCCCGGGAGATGATGCTGCAGTCCTTGAAGGGGGATGGGTTCTCAGCACAGACATATCCTTGGAGGGTGTCCACTTTCGCAGAGTCTGGTTAGAGGATAAGGAAATCGGGTTCCGCGCGGTTTCATGTGCACTGTCCGATCTTGCTGCGATGGCTGCTGTCCCAGTGGGGGTTTTCGTATCGATGGCAGCCAATGACGAGGAAGTGGTGGAGGCGCTGCAATCTGGATGTAGAGAAGCAGCTTCGGAGGCGGGAGCAGTGATTCTCGGTGGAGATCTCTCGAACACGTCAGGCCCAGTCTTCATTGACGTAGTTGGGCTTGGTAGCACTAACCGACCTGGGCTAAGGAGTGGGGCTATCACAGGGAACGAGATTTGGGTTACAGGAAGGCTAGGAGCTAGTTCCACTGCTGTGCGGGTGTGGCAGCGTGGAGGTGAGCCACCACCCGAGGCTAGAAAAGCATTTGCTCGACCCTCCCCGCGATGTGAGGAGGGGTATTATCTGGTAGAGCAAGGTATTGCTAATGCCTTAATCGATATCTCAGATGGGTTGGCTGGAGATTCAGCCCATCTTGCCGCAGCGTCAGGCGTGCAGATCGTACTGGAGGCGGCTGCAATTCCTGTGGCACCTATCGCAGTTGAAGTCCTAGGACCCGAGGAGGCACTCCAAGTGGCACTCCACGGAGGTGAGGATTACGAACTATGCTTTGCAGCTGGTCCGGATGCAGTGGATCCATCCTATTTCCAAGACCATTTCGGCCTTGAGATCACAAGGGTTGGACATGTTTGTGAAGGTTCTGGTGTCTGGATCGACCAAGGTGGGAGTGATCCTGAGCCTTTAATGAGAAGTGGGTTTGACCATTATGCTGCGGACGTGCTGTGACCCGGCTTGTTCTAGTATCTATAGTCATTGTACCTGCGACAATTTGGTACGCTTCCAAGATTGCATGGTCCGTCTATCGTCGCTCAGCAGAGATAGGATGCCGTTGTGAAGAAGCTGCCCGCGCATGGGCTAGTTTGATTCTGAGGGTTGCAGGCGTGCACGTCATCATGGAGAACGAGGGTGTAATAGATTCTTCCTCACCTCAGGTTTTGGTAACGAACCACGTGTCATGGATTGATGTTCTTGTTCTCGCAGCGTTTGTACCTGGACGGTACGTCTTTGTAGCGAAGAAAGAGGTCGAAAGAATCCCCGTATTCGGCGCGGCCGTGCGTGCGTGTGGGCACATCTATATTGATCGAGGTGACAAGGCTCGAGCGTTAGCTTCATTGGACGTTGCAAGAAAAAGGTTGGAAGAGGCTGCTCCAACTGTCATCATATTTCCTGAGGGGACACGCTCTAACACGGGCGAGTTAGGTTCTTTCAAGAAAGGAGCATTCGTTTTGGCGATCCAGACCGGAGTATCTGTCGTACCTGCAGCCATCTTTGGATCTCGGCAGGTGATGAAGAGAGGGTCATTCCTCATAAACTCTGGTATCGTCCGTGTGCACTTTGGCGAGCCGATTCAGGTAGGTGGATACAGTATGGAGAACCGAGCCAGGCTTACACATAGAGCTCAACAGGCTGTATGTGAACTCCAGAAGCGCTACGAAACCAGCTAGGACGAGAAAATCCAATGTCTGGTATCGTCCGTGTAAGTGGAAGGCAGATTCTCGACTCGAGGGGGAATCCAACAGTCGAGGCTGAGATCACATTAGAGACAGGTGTGACAGGGCGGGCCGCGGTGCCTTCCGGTGCATCAACAGGGGTCCATGAGGCTGTTGAACTAAGGGATGGTGACCCCACACGATTTCTCGGCAAGGGAGTTTTGAGAGCAGTTGAGAATGTCGAAACGGTCATAGCTAAAGCATTGAAAGGGGTCGACGCGCGAAGCCAGGCTAAAGTCGATCAGATCATGATTGAACTCGATGGGACTCATAACAAGCAAAATCTTGGAGCGAATGCAATTCTTGCGGTATCGATGGCAGTTGCAAGGGCCGCCGCCGCCGAGGATGGGCTGCCACTTTGGCGTTATTTATCCCCTATGGGAGATGCTGACCTCCTGCCGGTCCCGATGATGAACATCCTGAACGGCGGGGCACATGCACCCAATAATGTCGATATTCAGGAATTCATGGTTATGCCGGTTGGTGCTGATAGCTTCAGTGAAGGTTTGAGGATCGGCGTGGAGATTTTCCATCATCTCAAACTGGTTCTTGCCTCACAGGGAAAAAGCACTGCAGTGGGTGATGAGGGTGGATTCGCTCCTGATCTAAGCAGTAACGAAGCAGCAATCGAAACTGTGCTCGAGGCAATTGATAGAGCGGGGTATCAGGTTGGCGAGGACGTCGTACTTACACTTGACGCGGCGGCCAGTGAATTCTTTGAAGATGGCCAGTATGTGTTTAAGTGGTCATCAGGTGAGTCTCGGGATACAGCTTCCATGGTAGATTTTTGGGTGGGGTGGGTGGAGAACTATCCCATCAGCTCTCTTGAGGATCCGCTCGATGAAAATGACTGGGACGGATGGAAAGCACTCACTGAGGCTATTGGAGATCGAGTGCAACTAGTTGGTGATGATCTATTTGCGACTAGTGTAGATCGACTTCAGGAAGGGATCCGCTTAGACACTGCGAACGCTATCCTGATCAAGGTCAATCAAATTGGCACTCTCACGGAGACTTTTGAGACGATGCGGGTTGCTCGTGACGCTGGTTATCGAAGTATTGTATCCCATCGCTCGGGTGAAACAGAAGACACTATGATTGCGGATCTTGCAGTTGCGATGGGTGCTGGTCAGATCAAAACGGGTAGTGCCAGTCGGACTGATCGAGTCGCCAAGTACAATCAACTCCTGAGGATTGAGGAGGAGCTAGGAGAAAGAGCCCGCTACCCTGGGACTAGTATATGGTCTTCAATTTCATCACCTACTCAGATTGGAGCGTCCTAAATGAGCAGGCTTAAGAAGACCATCCTACCGGCCATCCTTCTGTTTGCTGTGTATTATGCTGTTTTCAGCGGAGAATACTCTTGGTTTGCTCTCCGAGAAGTTCGTATGGAGCTGGAGGAAGTAGAGGACGAACTCGCAAGAAAGCGTCAGCAAATTGACTCGCTTCTAGCACTGGCGGACTCCGTGGAGTCCGACCCTAGTATGCTTGAAAGGATCGCTAGAGAGCGTTTTGGCATGATCAGAGACGGAGAGACCCTATATCGTTTCGCAGAGCCGTCTAACTCAGTAAGGCCGTCTGTGGATTCGGCAGGGACGGAAAGGCGCTAGTCTGTTTGATACCCGGGGGAAGGGCATTATGGGTTGTCCGGTTGACATGCTCTCAGCCCCGGATAAGCTTTTTCCCCGCCGCCGGAGTAGCTCAGTCGGTTAGAGCAGCGGAATCATAATCCGCGTGTCGGGGGTTCGAGTCCCTCCTCCGGCATCTAAAAATCATATCTTCCGATGAGATCGAGCGTGTCGAAACAGACATACAGAGCTCGAGCTAAGCGAGCCAACTAGTCTATAGGAATGCTTAGACTTCAGCGCTTTCGTACCGGGTGCATATATCTTTCAGGGGCACCGTTATTAGTCGCACATCGCGGCGGCGCAAAACTAGCGCCTGAGAATACTCTAATAGCATTTCAGAGAGCAGTTGAGTGGTGGGGGGCAGACATGTTGGAAATGGATGTCCGCCTAACGCGTGATGGGTGCGTAGTCGTGATACACGATGCAACAGTCGATAGAACGACAGATGGGATTGGCTCAGTAGAAGAGTTGACCCTGGATGAGATCCGCAGATTGGATGCGGGATATCACTTCAAGGACTTAACAGGTGAGCATTCGTTTCGGGGTGAGGGCGTGACCGTGCCGACCTTTGAAGAGGTACTGATGGCTCTCCCGCACACACGCATGAATGTCGAGGTGAAGGAACCCCAAGTAGCGGGGCCACTGGTTGAGTTAATAGAACGTCATTCTGCCGAGCATCGTGTGCTTGTAGCGGCAACCTTCGAACGGTGCCGCAGGAAAATCAAGCACTATATAGGCCCCTGGGGTGCTAGCCGCCAACAAGTTTTTTGGTTTTGGCTAGGACATCTTCTCCCGTGGCGGAACTCCTACAGTCTTCCCGCAGATGTGCTTCAGGTCCCTGAGATCTGGAAAGGTCTACGAGTCGTATCGCCGCGCTTTATTCGGCAGGCGCATGCCCAAAATATTCCGGTGCACGTTTGGACTGTGGATGAACCAAGTGACATGCGTCGTCTTATCAACTGGGGTGTTGATGCCATTCAAAGTGATCGTCCGGATCTACTCGCGTCAGTATTGACTCAGATCAGATCTCGCCCCCCCGAATTGATGCTACAAGACGATTTGAAATGAGTGGAGATCAAGTCAGTCTTGTCAGACGCTTTCAGTCAAGGTTTAGGTCGGCTCGTAGCAGTTTTCTCTCAGATGCTCCTATTGTAGTAGCAATCTCCGGAGGTCTGGACTCTGTCGCACTTCTCCATCTCTTTCGCTTTGCAATTACTCAGTCCCATCAGCTTCATGCGGCACACTTTGACCATTGCTCACGGGATGACAGCGCAGCTGATGCCCAGTGGGTATCTGGACTCTGTCGTGCTTGGGGTGTGCCACTCGAACTGGGACGTGCTAAGGAAGCGCTGATATCAGAAGAGTCAGCCCGCAACGCACGTCATGACTTTCTTGAGTCTGTCCGGACCCGTGTTGGGGGGGGAGTAGTTGTGATGGCGCACCATGCTGATGATCAAGCTGAGACTGTGCTCTTTCGGATGGTTCGAGGTAGCGGGTTGAGAGGGCTTAGTGGCATGAGCGAATACCGAGATCCTGGAGTTTGGCGCCCACTTTTACCCTTTTGGCGAGATGAAATCGCTCTGTATGCCCAGGACGTGTGTCTAGATTGGCGAGAAGATCCCACAAACCAAGAACAGCGCTTCACACGTAACATCATCCGCAACGATGTGTTACCAGAAATAGAATCAAGGGTTGCGCCTGCTGCGAGGAGGTCTCTCGTTCGGTTGGCAAATCTAGCAAGAGAGGATGAGGAAGCCTGGCTCAGCTTGCTTAACGAAGTGCTGGGGTCTCTTGAATTGGAGCAGGATAGGGAGGCCCTTTCACTTGATTTCAAAAGGATAACTGAGTTCCATGGAGCAGTTCGCGGTCGAATCCTTCGCGAAGTCGCGAGGAGACATGGGTACCCGCTGGATGCTACTGGAACCAGGTTGGCTTCGGATTTTGTTGACTCAGCACAGAGTGGTCAGAAAATCGACTTAACCGGAGGTTTACGTTTGCGGCGAGATCTGGACCGTTTGGTTCTTTCCACTAAAGCCGTGAGCATCGTTGATAGACCCGTACTGATCTCAAATTCACAACCAGGGTCAGGTAGAGCGCTTTTGGGTGGTCGTGAACTACTTGTTAAGTGGAGTCCCGAAAAGAGTCTCGATTTGATGTCTGAATGCCTGGCTTTGGCTTCACCTCGCTTCCCCTTAACGATCCGTGCACGCCGACCCGGAGACCGGATTCACCTGACTGTTGGCACTAGGAAATTGAAGAAACTCTTTCTGGAAGCTCGGATTCCCGAACCCGAGCGGTGCCAGGTCCCTCTATTGGTTGATGGAGTTGGGAGTGTGCTCTGGATTCCAGGTGTTGCTGAAGCAACACCTCATGGTGATACAAGCGAAACAAAAAATGTTCTACACATAGGGATCTCGGATGTGAAAGCCGTTTGAGGAAGGACAGCCAGTTCGCCCAGTCTTTACCATGAGGGAGATTTGGGCGCGCGTCCACGAGATAAGACATGACATTGGAAAAGCGTACTCACGCCAGGATCACCTGATTGTTTTAGGCGTATTAAGGGGATCATTGGAGGACTTTCGCCCTGTTGGCTAGGCTTTAATGCACCTAATGAGTTTCTTGTGGGGTATGGTCTGGATCATGCTAAGGACTTTCGCCATTTACCATATATTGCGAGCCTATGATGAGTTTTCTGTGCCATGCAATAAGGTTGGCCACGCGAGGTTAAAGCAGTATGCCAGAACCTGAACCGATACGTCCGAACGACAACAAACCGTTAGGCCGGTTCTCTAAGAACACGGCACTCATCGGGATAATGGTCATTTTGTTCCTATTGGTAACCAGATTAGTCGGGAATAACGATCCGGCGTCCGCCAAGATCTCATACACGGAGTTCCGGGCCGAACTTAGTCGCGGGAACGTGCATAAGGTGACCGTTAGTGATCGCGACATAGATGGTGAGTTTCGTGCTCCAGTGATTAAGGCGGATCAGGAAATCACCCGATTTGAGCTTACTCTTCCGGGCGAGATGACTGATGGACTCATAGGGGACCTAGAGGCGGAAGACGTCATCATTGATGCAAAGACGTCGCAACCTGGCTGGGGCCAACTACTGCTCAGTGCACTTCCTTGGCTGCTATTTATTGCTTTCTGGATTTGGATTTTCCGTACGATGCAGGGTGGTGGTAATCGTGCATTCCAATTCGGTCGATCTAAGGCCAAGCTTATTTCACCTGACACACCTAAGGTCACTTTCGCAGACGTTGCTGGAGCGGATGAAGCAAAGCAGGAGCTTGAGGAGATTATCGAATTCCTTAAAGATCCGAGTAAGTTCTCTCGATTGGGTGGGCGCTTGCCAACTGGAGTTCTACTCGTTGGTCCCCCAGGAACAGGTAAAACTCTTCTAGCGAGAGCAGTTGCTGGCGAAGCAGGCCGTCCCTTCTTCCAGATGTCTGGTTCGGATTTTGTCGAAATGTTTGTCGGTGTTGGTGCTTCACGGGTTCGTGACCTTTTTGAGCAGGGCAAGGAACACGCCCCCTGTATAATCTTCGTAGACGAAATCGATGCTGTCGGAAGACATCGTGGGGCAGGGCTTGGTGGTGGGCATGATGAACGTGAACAGACCCTTAATGCACTCCTCGTCGAGATGGATGGTTTTGAGACGAACGAAGGTGTGATTCTTCTGGCAGCGACCAATAGACCGGATGTACTTGATCCTGCACTTCTGCGGCCGGGACGTTTTGACCGGCAGATCGTCGTCGATGTCCCAGACGTGAAAGGGAGAGAAGGTATCCTCCGGATTCATGCCAAGAAACTTCCACTTGCCGATGATGTTGAGCTTGCACTCATCGCCCGAGGAACACCAGGTATGAGTGGTGCTGATCTTGAGAATATTTGCAATGAAGCCGCGCTCCACGCAGCTCGTGAAGATGCTGAGAAAGTAGCCATGAAGGACTTCGAGCAAGCCAAGGACAAGGTCATGTTTGGTACGGAGCGCCGAAGCTTAGTCCTCACGGAGAATGAGCGTCAGCTCACTGCGTATCATGAAGCAGGGCATACGGTCCTTGGATTGAAGATTCCAGGGCTTGATCCGGTCTATAAGGTCAGCATCATTCCAAGAGGAAGTGCCTTAGGGATCACGGCCAGTCTCCCGGAGGAAGACCGGCACTCGTACACCAAGGAGTGGATGGAAGGACAGCTTGCCATGCTGTTTGGTGGACGGGTTGCGGAGGAAGTCACCTTCGGCCCGAAGGCTGTTACGACGGGTGCTGGCAATGACATTGAGCGGGCAACCGCTATGGCCAGAAAGATGGTGATGACTTTCGGAATGAGTGATGTCGTCGGGCTAGTATCTGTGGGTGATTCTGAGCAGGAAGTGTTCTTGGGCAGGGAACTCGGCCAGAGGAGGGTTGTTTCTGAACACACGGCTAGGTTGGTTGACGAGGAAGTGAAACGTCTCCTAGACACAGCCCACGAACGTGCTCACGAAGTGCTGAAGGAAAACGGCGATCTACTTGAGAGCGTGGCGCAAACGCTCTTAGAACGTGAGACGTTGGGTCGCGAAGAAATCGAGGCTCTTGAGCGGGGGGAAGCACTCCCTCCTCAACCGGTTCCAGCCAGCGAAGAAATCTCTGCTAGCCCACCTGATCCGTCGCAGCAACCTGAAAAATCCCCACCTCCACTAGGTTTGCCCGGGGCAGACGGGCCGCTCCCAGGACCTGCTACCAGCATTTACGAAGCCCCCGATCATAACAGCGAAGGGTGACGGGAACTTGACCGAGGAGCCATAGCAGTGGTCCGGATCTGGGAACAACTGGAATTCTTGAAGCCGGGATGGACTGATGTAGTGGAAATCCTTCTTGTAGCGTTCCTGGCTTACCGGATCCTACTTGTCATTCAGCGTACTCGTGCGATGCAGATCATGCTTGGACTGGTTTCGCTTGCGTTCATATACGGTGCTGCTCGCTTGCTGGACCTAGTTTTGATCCGAACTCTGTTAGAGGCGGTTTTTCAGTACGGGGCGATCGCAGCGCTTGTGGTATTCCAACCTGAGCTCCGGTCGGCACTTGCTCGTCTTGGTCGTAGCAAGATGGTCCGTATTTTCCAGCGTATGGAAGTGGGACGAATTGCAGAAGAGGTGTTAGACGCTGTGATCAGCTTATCTGGTTCAGGACATGGAGCGATCATTGCGATACAACAGGAAATCGGCCTAGATGAATATGCCGAGACTGGAAGCTCGATCGACGCTCGTGTATCAGCGGAAATCCTCAAGACGATATTTACACCTTATTCACCGCTTCACGATGGAGCTGTTCTAATCTCTGGAGATCAGATCCGCAGCGCGGGTGCTATCCTCCCGCTGACACAGTCGCAGGTTGACCATTCCCTTGGGACACGACACCGTGCGGCTATTGGTCTGAGCGAGGAAACAGATGCAATCGTAATTATCGTAAGTGAGGAGACCTCCCAGATTGCTGTAGCCATTGAAGGCCGCTTGGAGCAAGATCTTGGTATCGACCGTTTGCGAGAAATTCTGCTAGGTAGACTGCCAGCACTGGACACAGCACTGGAACCGGCAGGGCTACAGGCGTGAAACCCCATGAATCCATCCGTATTTTCTTGTCAGCATTCATGCGTTGACACTTTCCTCAGACCTACTCTACATTCCGCAGGTCTTGTAAGGATCTGTCAGTGCTAAGCATAGGTTTAGCCTAGACTTTTCTGCTCAAGCGGTTGGTCACAAAACTCAATCAGGAGTAGGCCTAAGTGGGCACCCAATACCAGTTGATGACCCTATTCGCGGATGGCGGGTGGATGATGTACCCGCTCACGCTGTGCTCGATGGTTGCTTTGGGTGTGATTTTTGCCAAATTCTGGACGCTCCACGTCGCTCACCGCGGTACTGACCGCGTCCTGGAAGAAGTAGAAGCGGCTGCTATGACGGGAGACGTGTCAGCGGCTATTGAGATTTGTCGGAATACCCCAGGACCGGCAAGTGCGATTCTACTTGCTGGGCTCCGACGAATTCAGACACGTAGGCTTGTCGCTGGTGAGTTAGAATCTGTAGTTGCCACAACGGGAACTATAGAGCTTGGCTTTTTGGAGCGGGGCCTTGTCATTCTGGCAACGATCGCCAACGTTGCTCCGCTTATGGGCTTTCTGGGTACTGTGGTAGGCATGGTTCTAGCGTTTGCTGCTATTGAGCTGGCCGGCGATGTGGATCCAACTCTTGTGGCTGGCGGTATTAAAGTCGCGCTGCTCACTACGGCGGCTGGACTACTTATCGCAGTCCCAGTGAACATCTCATATAACTTTTTTGTTACCCGGATCGACAAGCTGATCGTCGATATGGAACATGGAACTCAGAAGATCCTCAATCTTGCTTGGGATATGGAGAAATCTGGGCAGATCCAGATTCTTAGAGAAGGAAGTGATGGTGAGGAGCAGGTGCCGGCTGGTGTGGCAGCTGCAGCTCCAACTTGGAAGGCTCCTGCAGATGGGCCAACTCAGCAACTTGTTGCGTCTCAAAACGAGAGTGTGACTAAGAAGGCTTTAGGTTGGCTTACTAGTTTCTTTTCAGCGGAAGAATCCGACGAGGATACAGATAAGGACTAAGATTTCGAAGTCACATAGCGCTAATCACCACTATTTTGTTAGTTAACAAAACCGGGAGCGGAAATGTCGGTTCTAGGTAACAAAAAATCGAAGGCCAGCAGCGAGGTTCCTACATCGTCGATGGCCGATATCGCTTTCCTACTGCTGATCTTCTTTCTGGTCACGACTACGTTTCCCAAGGATAAGGGCTTGGCAATTGTACTTCCCGAGCCAGGTGAGGAAGCCCAGGTCAGCCAAAAGAACATTCTACACCTTCTGATCCAGTCATCTGGCATCGTAGTTGTGAAAAGAGGTGAGAGTCAGCAGGAGCAACAGATGCGGCCGCAAGAGATCGAAGGATTGTGGCGCCAGGAAGTGACTTCGAATCCTAATTTGATTGCTGCTGTAAAGACGCACCCGGATGCTCCTTATAAGTTCATGGTCGATGTTTTGGACGCACTACATTCAGCTAATGCAGAGCGCATCTCACTCCAGGTATTGGAGAACTAGGTATGGCGATCAAGGGTGGTGGGTTCGAGAAGAGTTCAAAAGCGTCGTCAGAGATCCCTTCTTCGTCGATGGCTGATATCGCGTTTCTCTTATTGATCTTCTTTATGGTCACTACTGTCTTCCAACGTGATCGTGATCGTCCGATCGAGTGGGCAGAGGCAGAGTCTGCACAGAAGATTGATGAGAAGCAGAAAAATATCCTTAATATTTGGCTGGAGCGGGAAGGCGGGGTCTTCATCAACGACCAGCCACACACGATGGAGCAAGCTACTACAATTGTTGCTCCTCTCTACGCTGCATCTGAAAGAGCACTAGTGATCTCGGTTCGTGGCGATCGGGAAGTGCCATACCGCTATATGGACCAGCTGCAGACAGCGCTGGTGAATGCCGGTGTTGTTCGTGTGGTTTTCGCGACACAGTTAGAGCAGAGCATGCAGAGGGAGAGACGATGAGCGCTGACGGAGCTGTAACAATCGAAAGTCAAGAGACTGCTAATGATCGTCTGAAACGAAGTTTCAGTTCCTGGTTTTGGGGGTCTATGATTGTAGCTACGCTCGTCCACTTCTCCGCGTTTGCTTTTTGGCCAGAACTTACCGCGGCGGACTTTTCTTTCGAGTCGGACGAGTTAGAGGCAATCGATCTACCACCAGAGATTGAAATTCCACCACCACCACAACAGATAGCTCGTCCAGCTACACCGGTGATGGCATCTGCAGATATTGATGAAGATATAACGATTGCTCCGACCACTTTTGAGGACAATCCGGTCGAAGACTTACCTCCGCCCCCTGAAGAGCAGGCTGTAGATCTTTCGGCGGCGCCGACATTCACACCCTTTACAGTGGCTCCGGATATCCAAAATAGAGCAGAAGTTATCCGGGCCATGGAACGTGAGTATCCACCTCTCCTTAGGGATGCTGGCATCGGTGGTACTGTTCAGGTGTATTTCTTCATTGATGAGGAAGGGACTGTGCAGCAGTTCCAGGTCAATGAGACTTCTGGACACCAAGCACTTGATGATGCAGCACTAGCTGTAGCAGGAGTGTATCGTTTTTCAGCGGCATTAAACCGAGATAAAAGAGTTCCTGTGTGGGTCTCTTTCGGGATTACATTCCAAGTCCGCTGATACGGAGCCTTAAAGGATCCAAAGGGACCCCGTCGGAGCTCCGGCGGGGTCCCTTTCGTTTACTTAGTGTGCTATGAAATCGAATACTACGATGAATCCCAGCTATGAGAGACGTCTCTCTGAGACACTCCCTCAAGTTCATGACCGCATCGCTGAAGCCACGGATGCTTCCGGGCGTGAGTTCGAGAGTGTCCGCTTGATAGCGGTCACCAAAGCACACCCAGTAGATGCCGTATCAGCTGCGTTGGCTGCAGGGTTAACCGATCTGGGTGAGAACCGGGTAGAAGAACTTGAGGAAAAGGTTCGTGAGTTCGGGCGAGATTTTGCTACCTGGCACATGATTGGGCATTTGCAGAGCCGTAAAGCAAGACGAGCTTCTCAGCTTGCGCATCTGATTCAGTCAGTCGATTCAGTAAAACTTGCAAATCGCATCTCCAAGTTTGCTCAAGAAGAAGGAATTACAGTCCGGATTTTGACCCAAGTGAACACTTCTGAGGAGCACTCAAAGAGTGGTTTCAATATGGCTTCGGCGGTGGATGATATCTTGTGTGTAGCTGAATTTCCGGGTATCCGAGTCGAAGGCTTAATGACAATGGCCCCGTTTGGGGCTGATGATAAGAAATTGATCAGCACGTTTCGGGTCTTGCGAAAGACTCACGAAAAATTACGGACCCAGGGGGATGTGGTGGGTCCCGAGCTCTCTATGGGCATGACTAACGATTTCGAGATCGCAATCCGAGAGGGAAGCACTATGGTTCGGGTTGGTACGGCACTCTTTGGTGCACGCACATGAATAAGAGCTATCCCGAGTTACCGGACACGCTGATCCAGATAGAGAAGGAAACCCTCAAGCGCTGGAAAGAGGAAGATCTTTTCCGCCAATCTCTTGCGGCGAACGCAGGCGGGGAACCGTTCGTGTTCTATGAGGGTCCGCCCACCGCCAATGGACGCCCCGGCTTGCACCATGTAATTGGCCGAACGATCAAAGACCTGGTCTGCCGCTTTCATTCGATGGAGGGTCGGACTGTAACCAGGATCGCCGGGTGGGATACCCATGGCCTGCCCGTGGAAATAGAGGCAGAGAAAAAGCTTGGGATAAGTGGGAAACCAGAAATTGAAGAGCTTGGTATCGCGGACTTCAATCAAACCTGTAAGGATTCTGTTTTTACCTATAAGGAGGAATGGGAGGAACTCAGCGAAAGGATCGGCTACTGGCTGGAATACTGGAGACCGTATGTAACCTTTCACCCCGACTACATCGAATCAGTCTGGTGGATAGTCAAAGAATTTGCTGAGAAGGGGTTACTCTACCGTGGCCACAAAAGTGTTCCGTATTGCCCACGTTGTGGAACAGCGCTCTCCTCTCACGAAGTAGCGCAGGGGTATAAGGAGGTCGAGGATCCTTCACTCATATTCATTGCCCGTGTCGTAAATGATCAAGGTGACCCGGATCCGGCGGGTCGTGCTTTTTTGGTCTGGACTACAACCCCTTGGACTGTTCCCTCTAACACTGGATTAGCAGTCCATCCGGATCTCACTTACGTGGAGGTTCTGAGTGATAACGGCTGTTACATAGTTGCTGAAAGCCGAGTGGAAGCTCTGTTTGGCGAAACAGCCACAGTCCGCACAAAGTGGAAGGGAGTTGAGCTAGCGGGCCTCCGTTATGAGCGGCCGCTAAACCTCGTTCCTGATCCTGTAGATAGTGGTAATGGTTGGACTGTCGTTGTGGAGGACTTCGTCAGTGCCGAAGAAGGCACTGGCGTTGTTCACATGGCTCCTGCGTTCGGGGCAGATGACTACGTAGCCGGCCAAAAGCACGGTCTTCCTATGATCAACCCAATCGATGATGCCGGTTGCTTCATAGATAGTACTGCCTTAGTGGGTGGTCAGTTTGTTAAAGATGCTGATTCTGCTTTGGTCGATGAACTTCGCTCGAGGGAAAAGCTTTTTGACATTGGACGAGTAACCCACAGCTACCCACACTGTTGGCGTTGTGCATCACCTCTTCTATACGTTGCTCGAGACTCTTGGTTTGCCGCTACGTCACGCTTCCGAGAGACCCTCCTAGCGAACAATGACCAGGTAAAGTGGTATCCGGCGGAGGTCGGCGAGAACCGTTTCGGTGAGTGGCTCAGGGGCAATGTTGATTGGGCACTTTCACGTGACCGCTACTGGGGCACTCCACTTCCAGTTTGGGTTTGCGACGAAGATAGGGATCATCTTCAGTGGATTGGATCTTTCTCTGAATTGTCTGAACTAGTTGGAAAACTGCCGGAAGACTTTGATCCTCACCGTCCATTCATTGATGACTATAGCTGGCCCTGCGCTGAGTGCGCGGGAACGATGAGGCGTGCGCCTGAGGTTATTGATGTATGGTTTGATTCAGGTGCAATGCCATTTGCACAGTGGCACTATCCCTTCGAAAACAGTGATGAGTTTGACACACACTTTCCAGCTGACTTCATCTCGGAAGGACTGGATCAGACTCGAGGCTGGTTTTACTCGCTCCTAGCTATCTCGACCTTGCTAGGGAAGGGTACTCCATTCAAGAACGTAATCGTCAATGATCTCGTTCTAGATGCAGAAGGCCAGAAGATGTCCAAGTCGAAGGGGAACGTGGTCAACCCCTGGGACGCAATCGAAGAACACGGGTCTGATGCTCTGCGTTGGTACTTTATCACTTCTTCAAATCCTTGGGTCCCTAAGCGATATGACTCAATGGGTGTCAAAGAGGCAGCCCGCCGGTTCTTCGACACGCTTTTTAATACCTATCGATTCTTCACACTTTATGCTTCTGCGGAGGAGTGGTCTCCATCAGATGCTGATCCCTTACCAGAGGAACGGTCGTTGCTGGACAGATGGCTATTGTCGCGGTTGGATTCTGTAGTCTCTGTCGTGCGAAAAGATTTAGAGGCCTACCAGATTACCCGTGCCTACAGGGCTCTCGGCGATTTCGTTGTGGAAGACCTATCTAATTGGTATGTGCGCCGGAGTCGTCCTCGATTTTGGGGGAATAGTGATATTCAGGATACGAGAGCAGCATTCAGAACTCTATGGGAGGCTTTGGGCACTGTAACCCGGCTTGCCGCCCCGATCATTCCTTTTGCCTCTGATTGGATGCACCGAGCCCTCACTAACCAAAGTGTTCACCTACAACGCTTCCCGGAAGAAGTCCAATTAATTAATGAAGATCTAGAACAGGAAATGTCGGCTGCGCGTCTACTGGTTTCACTTGGTCGGGCAGCTAGGGAGGAGGCGCAGATCCGGGTGCGGCAACCTCTAAGGTGTGCTGAGGTGATTTTGCCGCAAGGCAAGGAGCTCTCTAGCGAAGTTCTCGGTGTCGTCCGCGAAGAACTCAATGTGAAGGACGTGATTTTCCGGTCTAGCTTGGAAGGTCTTGTCACGCTCGTGGCGCGGCCGAACTATGCTGCTCTTGGACCAGTATTCGGAAAGGCGACGAATACCGCTGCTGAAGTCATTCGAGCACTATCTCAGGAAAAACTGGAGGAATACCGAGACGGAGGGATAGTAGAGATCTCGGTTGATGATCAACTCTATCGTTTGGTGGATGGCGATGCGGAGATTGTTCAGGAAGCTTCGGGGACCCTTTTAGTAAAGGGGGAGGGCGCGACGACTTTGGCGCTCGATACCGAACTCGATGATGAACTGCTGGACGAAGGCATTGCTAGGGAGCTTGTGAATCGGGTTCAGCGGCTCCGAAAGGATGCAGGTCTGGAGATTACCGATCGTATCGAGCTAGGCATAGCGGGTGCACGAGGATTGCAGGATGCAACTGCTTCGCACCGGGAGTTTATCTCTGGGGAAACGCTTGCGCTTAACCTGGTTGTTGATAACGAGATTGATGGCGAGAAATTTGCTCACCTACGAGAGGTTGAAATCAATGACATGCTTGTGCAGATCGGATTGAGCATGGTAACAGAGTAAGCAACCGTGGAAGCACAAACACACAACTTGATAATCCGAGAGACTGAGGTTGGGCGGGTCGATCGGATATTGGCCGACCGCCTGGGTCTGTCGCGTACTCGCGTACAGAAACTACTTCTCGAGGGGCTGGTCTCTGTAAATGGAGAGCCTGCGAGAAAGTCCTTAGTTGTTGCTACTGGTGACGAACTCGAAGTGGTCGTTCCGCCTGTACAGCCGGTGAAAATGATCGCTGAAGAGATACCCCTCAATATAGTACATGAGGATCATGCTCTGGTGGTTGTCGATAAGCCCGCTGGGATGGTTGTTCATCCTGCTCCGGGTCACCGGTCAGGTACGATGGTCAATGCTCTATTGTATCATATCTCCGATCTTTCTGGGATCGGAGGCAGACTACGTCCTGGGATTGTTCACCGACTCGACCAAGACACATCTGGTCTCTTGGTAGTGGCAAAAACAGACCAAGCGCATCATTTCCTTTCGGATGCTCTCAGGGAGCGACGGATCAAGCGTGTTTACCGCGCGGTCGTTTGGGGACACCTCTCCACGACTATGATGACTATCAACGCATCATTGGGTCGAAATTCGAAGGATCGGAAGCGCATGGCTGTGCGAGAGGATGGTCGAGTTGCGATCTCCCACCTAAGGGTCCGCGAACAGTGGGCACGAGCAGATTTTCTTGATGTTCGTCTTCAGACGGGTAGAACACACCAAATCCGGGTACACCTTGCTCACATCGGTCATCCTGTCGTCGCCGATCCGGTTTATGGAGCGGGGTGGGAGCGGGGCATGGGAGGACCTCAGAGGGCATGGGCTCATGAGTTGGCGCGTCGTGTTCCCAGACAGTTTCTTCATGCGGCAGAACTCAGCTTCGAGCACCCGGTAACGGGAATAGAGATGCACTTTGAAGCGGATCTTCCAGATGATTTATCTAGTGTTGCAGCATGGGCACGAGGTGAACTTAGCTGATTTGCTAGGGGCTATTCTTTGGAGCAAGGCATCTTTTTTAGCTCCCTGAGGAGCAGATAGAATGCGAGTGAGTACTCTCTCCGCACGTGGTGTTGGTCCGTTCATACTATCCATCACCATATTGGTGGCTGCTACTCCCACCCAGGAAAACTTGACTGACTCACTAGCTGGCGAGCCCTATCGTCGGATTAGCGGAGAGCGTGCATTTATAGATTTTACTGCTGAGGACTCACTTGTTGCTGCAGCGGTTCTGGGCTTTTTGGATGGGCAAGTTGCCCTACCAGGACTTCCAGACTCTGTGCCCGGTACCGTCCGGGCAGTATTAGCCCATTCGCTTGAAGCGTTCGACGAAGTCACGGGGTCAGTCGTTCCAGAGTGGAGTGGAGGGGTAGCGATACCTCGACTTAGCACCTTGGTGGTTACGACGGCAAAGGGATCCCGCCTACTAGATTTGGAAGGGAGACGCACGCTCCGACATGAGTGGGCCCATCTTGGTTTAGCGGACGCGCTTGAGGGCTTACGGGCTCCCCGATGGTTTGATGAAGGTTACGCTCAGTGGGCGTCAGGTGGGTTCAGAGCGATGGAAGCTTGGAAGCTGAGGTTGCTCTTAGCACTAGGAAAAGCCCCACCGATGGACTCTCTTACGCTACGATGGCCATCGAGTCGGGCTGAGGCAGAATTTGCGTATCTCTTATCTGCTAGTGCGGTCACCTACCTTCTCGGTGAGAGTGGTGATCGAGGACTCAAGGTCTTCTTAGATCGCTGGCGTCTCGACAAAGCCTTTGAGCCCGCCTTTCGATCCGTGTTTGGTCTTACCACGAATCAGTTTGAGGAAGACTGGAAGAAGCATGTTAAGGACCGATACGGTTGGCTCTTCATCTTGAGTCACTCGGCCATCTTTTGGATGGCGTTGGCACTCATCTTGCTTCTGGTTGTACAAGTGCGTCGAACCAGAAACCAGGAAAAGATGGCTAGGCTCAGGGCCAGAGAACTGCCTGAGCAGCCAGCGTACTGGATACAAGTGATTGGAGGAGATCGTTCAGATGAGGATAGTCATGAGTCAAGATAGGTGCAGAATAGGGATCTTTGGGGTATAAGAAGAACATTATGAGTCGCCGGATAATGATCGTCGATGACGATAAGGATGCCCTTGAGGTCTACAGGACCCGCCTAAGTCACGCCGGGTTTGATGTGGAAATCGCTGAAAGTGCTGAACAGGCACTTTCTCGGGTAAAGAAGTTTGATCCAGGTCTAATCGTGACAGACGTAAGGATGTCTGGTATGTCCGGGCTAGAACTTCTGAACAAGATTCGGGAGGCCATGGAGGGCGTTTACGTTGTCGTCATGACAGGTCATGACGACATGGAAACTGCGGTGACAGCGATGAAATCGGGCGCTTTTGATTTTCTCGTAAAACCAGTAGATCCGAAGGTGCTGCAAGCTCTAGCAGAACGCTGTTTCCGTGAACTCAATGAGGACGATGAGAGTCCGGATACTGAAGATGAAGAAGTTACTCTTCAAAGGGGTCAGCTCATCGGCCGTGATCCTCAGATGGTTGAGATCTACAAGACGATCGGTGTCCTGGCACGAAACCGTGCAACTGTCCTTATTCGTGGTGAGACGGGAACTGGTAAGGAGGTTATCGCACATGCGATTCACCAGCACTCTGCATTTTCCGGAGAGCCATTCATTGCAGTCAACTGCACAGCTTTAACAGATACGCTGCTGGAGTCAGAGCTTTTTGGGCACACCAAAGGTTCATTTACAGGAGCGATTAGCGCTAGGAAAGGCTATTTTGAGTTAGCGGGTGAAGGGACGATTTTTCTGGATGAAATAGGTGATACGAGTCCGGACTTCCAGACAAAACTCCTTCGTGTCTTACAAGAAAGATCTTTCTATCCTGTGGGGGGCGAAGAACCCAAAACCACCCATGCTCGTGTGATTGCTGCGACACATCAGCCGGTGGAACAGTTGATAAAGAAAGGCCGGTTCCGGGAAGATCTCTATTTTCGCCTTAGGGTTGTTGAGATCGTAGTTCCACCCCTGCGAGATCGTCCGGGGGACATCCCTCTCATTGCGAGTGCATTGTTGGGGCGCGTTCGTGAAGAGACCCACAGGGAGGTGTACCGTATCTCTGATGCAGCAATAGAAAATCTTCTTTCGTATAACTGGCCAGGCAATATTCGGGAGCTTGAGAACGCTCTAATGAGAGGAGCAATCGTTGCGAGAGGATCCGTAATCGGAGAAGACCATCTGGTATTAGGAGATCATAGTGTGACCTCGGATGATCTGACCCTGGACCTAGCGATTACTCGTCACGTCCAATGGGTTCTCGCACGATGTGCAGGTGACGAAGCTGCAGCGGCTGAGCTTCTAGGAATCACTAAGAAAAAACTTAAAGATCTTCTCTGAGTGATACGTGAATTGATTAGTGTCGTGCCCCCAAGTAGCATTAGCGACCCTCTAGCACGCTGACGGAATATGGCCAAGAAGATTCTACGAAAAGTCTCCAAGCCCCCGGTTGCTCTTAAGTTTACCAAAGTGAACGCGATGTTGGGTGGTGCGGGACTCATATGCCTAGCGCTTGGGTATGGCTTGCTAGCTCAGGGGTCGATCACGGCCGCCCCACTTCTGTTAGTTCTGGCCTACTTGGTCTTGTTACCTATGGCGATTATCAAGTAAGCAGAGGCCTGGAAAAGGGAATATGCGTTCCCTGCTTCCCTCGTACGGAATCATCTCAAATCAGAGGTTCTGTCCTAAGAGTTTCCTGGGACTTTCCGTGATTCTCTTCGTGCTGTCTTTAGAAAGTAATTATCGGACTTTGCCTCTCTATTATCTGTCCCCCATCTGATTTCTTTGTCTTTCTTTTCCAAGGACGGGACATGCTTGGAGCAGTGTATGTACGCCTCATCGACGGTGATCAGTATCCATCGCTCAACCCCCGAGTCCGTCTTGGGATTCTCCGAGATATTTCCCAGGCTGGCAAAAACTCCGTTGCCACGATACTCGGGGTAGGCCCGTGTCCTATCATCCAGTACCAGAACGAACCCAGCTCCACCAAACCTCGGCGAACAGTCTCAGTTCCCATCCGCATCGGCAGTAGCGACAAATACCATTTCTTGTTGCCTGATGAGTTCGACCATTCTCTCTGAAAGGCTGTTCCGCATCTGGCGCCTGTAGAACCTTTCAGCGCGGGCTCGGCTCTGCTGTTGAGCTTGGATTTCCTGCTCGCCGGAAGTTCCTTCGTGCATCGTAAGTGAGCCTCTAAACTATGGGAGAGGCAGGCAAGTGCCGCAGCTGCCGTTATAGGATCTGTAATTTGTCTGGTAGGGAGACTGGGGACGCTAGCAATCTAAGCAGGACTAGCGAAAGAGCTCCTTATCATGAAGATAACGCTCAAAGATGTGACTATCTTCGCGCTCCAGTCTAGCTTGCCGCGCCAGAACTGGGATAATCCACTGAATCATCTTAGGAAGTTAGTGAAGCAGATTGACGTCCCGTTCCTACTTGAATTATCCAACTCCTGAAGAGACGATCCGTATGAGAGATAACTTCGAGATCGGAAACGGCAGTATCGAATCTCCAGCCATTAGCCAAGCGGCATTGCGTGTAGGTCCTGCTGCTGATGGGCGAAACCGGGAAATTCCGCTGCTTGTTTGTCATGGTGCCGCTGACGGTCCCATCCTGTGGATCAACGGAGCGACACACGGTGATGAGCCGGAGGGCGCTTTCTCAATCTTCCGCCTATTTGATCAACTCGATCCTTCGGCGGTATCAGGGACGGTCGTCGGAGTCCCAGCCATGAACGTACCAGCTTTCGAAGCAGGTAAACGTGGGGATCCTCTGGATTCATTCACCTACGACATGAATCGGATATACCCCGGAAGTGTTGATGGCTATCCTACCGAACGTGCGGCATGGGCACATTGGATCGCCATGAAAGATGCCTGTGACCTGCAGATCGCGATTCACTCAGGAGGAGAGCACTCGTACCTCGCACATATGATTTTTGCAGCGGACAATACTCAGAGCATGGAACTTGCTGCCGCCATGGGTGCGGCATGGGATCTGGTTTTTCGCAGCGGGGTTGGTGGCAAGAATCCCGCCTCGAAAATGGCGGAACTCGGAAAAGCAGGCATCACCGTAGAACTGGGAGGTAACTGCCGAACACTTACGAGTGATTTCCATGCAATCGCTGATGACCTAGCGACAAGTTATCTGAACGTCATGCGCCATTATGGTATGGTATCCGGGGACGCGGAGTATGCCTCTGAATGGAGAATGGGTCATCAGGAGGCCTTGCTAGCACCGGCGTCAGGCATGTGGGTCGGTAGTCAGGAGTTGGTGTTTGAAAAACCGATCACAAGGGACACACCCTTAGGGAAGATTTACAATCTCTATGGTGAAGTGTGCGCTGAGGTAGTGGCTCCGGAAGATGGTGTGGTATTCGGCCTGCGTTCGAGGCCCGCAGTGCTTGAGGGAGAATGGTGTTGCTTCTATGGCATTATTGATGAGGTACGTAACGACCTCATGCCCTGAATTCACTGGTCATCCGGTAACATCGGATTTTTTCACAGGAGATAGAGATGACAGTTACTCGTCGGCAGTTCACCAAGGTGGCGGGCGTAGGTGCTGCCGGCTTGGCTATGGCATGGCAACAAGCCTGTGCTCAGGTTGCTGAAACAGGTGAGGTCTCAACCCAAACATTACATACGCTGCTTGATGCGCAGGGGCCGCGAGGAATCTATGAACACCAAGAAGAGTTCGAACGGCTACGTCAAGCAGTGGTGAATAGCATTCGGATCTCGAACGAGTTGCGAAGCTTCCCGCTAAACAATGATGAGCAGCCACTCACGATTTTTCACCGAGGCTGACTTATGCAGGAACCCACTCATTTTCTAACGGTTCGAGAGTTGGCCGAGAGCCTGTCCTCTGGCAGGATAACGTCAGTTCAACTCACTCAGATGTATCTTGATCGCGCCCAGGAACTCGACCCACCTCCATTTGATCTTCCGAGTGAACCAAGGTCTGATCATGAAGGACAGCTCTCTACTATGGTCACTATTGCTCGAGAGCATGCACTCGAATCGGCAGAAAGGGCAGATGCCGAGCTGCGTTCAGGTCGGCGACGCAGCATTCTGCACGGTATCCCCTATGGTGTGAAAGACCTTCTCGATACTGACGGGATTCGTACGACCTGGGGTTCTGGCATCTTCCGAGATCGAGTCCCGGACCGTAATGCGGCTGTAATTGATAGGCTAGCAGATGCTGGCGCAGTTCTTATGGCAAAGATGTCGCTCGGAGAGTTTGCTGGTGGAAACACCAGCTCTGCACTAAATCCTTGGAAACTAGATCGGACCAGCTTCGGGTCATCTAGTGGAACTGTATCCGCTGCGGTAGCCGGTCTGATTGGTTTTGGGATTGGAACGGAAACCGGCGGGTCAATCGTATTTCCTGGTTCTGCAGTTGGGGCCTCAGGGCTTCGCCCCACATTCAGTCGTGTAAGCCGTTACGGCTGTATGGCTCTTTCATGGAGCCTGGACAAGATCGGTCCAGTTGGACGTTCGGCGGAGGATTGCGGGTACATCCTCGAAGAGATTAATGGTCCGGATATCCGTGATAATTCGTCAACAGATCATCCATTTGCATTCAATCCGGATCTAGGCAGTATGCGAGGAAAGCGACTGGGTGTGCACCGCAGGGAATTCCTCCTCACCCAATCCGACCATAATCGCCAAGTCTTTCAGGAAGCACTTGATGTTTGGGCGGGTATGGGCGTGATCGTGGAAGACATAGAACTCCCGCTATATCCGACTGGAGCACTATTCACGACCATCGTTACGGTAGAGAGTGGCACGATATTCAAGCCCCTTTTTGACGATGGCCGGGCTTTGGGCATGTTTTCATTCAATGAAGATCGAGCTGCGGGCTGGATGGCCGGACGCATGATGCCGGCTGCGGACTATCTGACTGCTCAACGAATACGCAGCCAACTTACCCGCGAGGCGGACGAGATTTTGTCTAAGTATGATGCGGTCATTGCCCCAACATGGCCGAATGGTGCAGCACTGAGGGAAGTCAGCGAAGGTTGGCCGATTCCCGCCCGTAATGAGTGGGAACCACCTGACGATTTTGATGTGAATACACCCAGGCTGAATTATATCGCGAACCTGGTTGGACACCCGGGCCTAAATATTCCATGCGGTTTTGACACAGACGGACTACCTCTCTGCCTCCAGATTGTTGGGTCACCATTCGACGATCAAGCTGTTCTAGATTTTGGGATGGCATTCCAAGAGGAGACTGACTGGCACCTCATACGGCCCCAATACCCATGGCGGGAGTAAAAGCGAATGTCATTTGACCTCAAAGTGTTCAATTCAATTGGATTAAGGAGGATGTTTTGTCAGAGGTGAAGATCACTATTACTAAGACTGGTCCTTGCAAGGTCGAGGGGGACGTGGAGTTGTGTGATCATGAGGGAAATTTGGTTGAGACCCGCGAGGGGAAGCCATTTTTTCTGTGTAGGTGTGGTCAGAGCGCCAACAAACCTTTTTGTGACGGGACGCACAACGAGATCTCATTCCTGTAGTTAATGAAGCAACCTGAGGGTATGATTTTGAGATTAGGGCTCGGTGAATGCGGTTGAGTCTACAGGGCAGTTGTTTTCCTTAAAGTCCGAGCCACTTTCCGAAGCCGTACCCTGACGCGGAAACAGCTGCCGTAAGAGCGATGCCCCATGCCAGGTCTACATAGACCACCACAACCGGAAAATCCTTTAACATCGCCAAACATGTGAGGTCGAATGTGGCGTAGGTGACTAGGCCAAGGAATGCGCCTAACGCTATCGAGTACCCAAGTGACTGGGCTTCCAGTCCAGGTAGCACTGAGAAAGCACACCTGCGATGAAGATCGAATAGAACAACAGGGCGGCTCCCCAGATGACATCGGGTCTCATAAGGTGGCCCAAGTGTTCCTGATAAAATCCTTTGGCGACGACACCCAGCCATAGCAGGTCCACAGCAAAGAAAACCAGGGCAGTTAGGGCATATAGCTTAAACATTTCGGTCGAGTACACAGGACGCTCCAGATCGTTGTCGAAGGAGTTTCTATGTGGTTTCGGGTAGGGTCACGAAAGCGATTCTAGTACCCATTCTATATCAGTAAGGTCATTAAAAATCGAGGGTGAGAACCGTAGATGATTCGGATATACACTTATGTCGATGCCCGCCCTATTGAGCCGCTCACGAATCCCGGTCCCTTCGGCCATGGTGAAAGTAATGATGGGTGAAGTCGTACCTGCAGGTGTGACACACTCAAAACCCAGACGCGGCATCTCTTCGCGCAGCAGATCGAGTAAGGGCTGCCGATGTTCTTCAATTCTATCAGTCCCGATTTCTCGGAGATATGGAATCGCCGCTCCTAGCGCCGCTCTAGCCGATCCAGCAACGCTTCCTGTTTCGAAAAGTGCGCTCGCTGTTTCCCCAAGGTCCCAAGTAAATGGGGTGTCCGCTGGAGGATCGTAAGGCAAGAAGTGTGTTTGGTAACTATTCACTGAGCGATAGCCGAATTGGGTACGCTGCATCACACTTCCCAAAAGGTCCTCGCGCACATACAGAAATCCAAGCCCAAGGTCACCCATTAGCCACTTAAATCCGGAGCAGGCACAAAAGTCTACTCCACTTTCTCGCACATCAATTGGAACGGCTCCCGCAGCTTGGATGATATCGGCGTATACGTACGCTCCATTGGAGTGTGCTAAGTCGCATACTTCCTTCAGGTCATGCTGAAATCCGTTATACATGGTCACGAGCGAGATCTCGATTAGCCGAGTATCTCGGTCGACAACACGATCAAGATCCTCAAGGTCAATCCTCCCTTCACGTGGCATCACGATGCGAAGGTCTAGGCCTGCAGTTTTCTCGAGTGACTGCAGATGAATAATCGAGCTCTCAAAGTGCAACGCGTCTGTAACCACATTGCCTCCTGAGTACGGGAGACCTAACCCGTGTAACACGAGGACTTCACCCGTGGTCGTGTTAGGTATATAGCTGATCTCCGAGGCCTTGGCGTTGATCAAGGACGCAAACTCTGCTTTTACCCTGTTGTCAAAGTCTGGGTCAGCACTGGTCTGTGTTGTGAAACCACCACGCCTGTCGTTGTAATCACGCACTGCGTCACGAACTTTATTGGGCATGGGGTGCATGTAGGCACCATTCAAGTACGTAATTCCTTCTGGAATGCTGAAGTCGTGCTTGCGAGGAAAAGATTCCTGAGCCACTCCTGCCCAAGCTGCTTCCCCAGACCCTGAGATAGCCGCAGGTACGACTGCAGCGACCGCTAGTCCGCCAGCTCGAGTGATCAGGTCACGGCGGCTCATCCTCTTCGTGCCATCAGAAGCAATATGACTCATACCTCAACCCTCCGTCTTACTTGCCGGCTTTGCCGGCTGTCGGTGCTCATTCTATCAGTAGGTATCCAGCTTTTAGTTAACTAAACTTTATTGTGTCCCCGGGTCGTCCTCAATACGGCAGGAGGTACAGTACAATTGCTACAAAGGGCACGAGCAGCAGCATCATAGTGATCGCGTAGCCAAACATGTCACGGGCTCGAAGTTCGGTGATTGCCAGCAGAGGGATTGCCCAGAATGGGTTCAGTAGATTTGTGTGTGCATCCCCCACCGCATAGGCTGCGATCGTCTGTCCATGAGGGATCCCGAGTTCAGCACCTGCAAGCATCATTGGACCACCGATAATAGCCCATTCACCACCTGCAGAGGGCACGAATACGTTAAGAATGCCACCGGTGATCCAAGCTGTAACAGCAAAAGATTCTTTTGTTGCAATTGAAAGCAGGGACTCAGTCATAGTGTCGACGAGTCCAGTTCCTGTCATGATGCCGATGATACCTGCATAGAAAGGGAACAGCAGGATAACGCCCGCGCTTCCCTTAACCGCGTCTTGGAATTCGTTCAGGTATCGGGATGGGCTACTATACAACATGAGCCCGATCATCAAGAATCCGAAATTGAAAACATTCAAGTTCAGAGCTCCAAGGCCCTGGGTCAGGAACGCTTCTATGAAGAGGCAGACTCCTGTGAAGGCGATCAATCCACCGAGGAGCCTGCTGTTATCGATCCGGTCAGCCAAGGTTGGATTTGTAGGTAAGTTTACAGGGTTGGATTTTCTTACCACTTCCTCTTTGAGGTCGACATAGCGAGCAATCCCTCTACAGTTCGCCTCAGGTGGTGAGAGTAGATAGAGCATGATGGAAGCGAAAATGAGAGCTAAGACTGTCAGGATGAGCGAGTAGGGATGGAAGACCCATTCTGTTGCAGGAATAACTCTGTCCACGATCCCTTGCTCCATAAAGACGTTTCCATCCGTCGCCTGAAGTAGTCCCGCGGAGCTAGAGAGCCCCCATCCCCAGGTAAGGCTCATGCCCATGTAGCCCGCTACTGCCAGAAGGGGATAATGCACAGCCATCCCATTCTTGGCCGCGAGTTTACCCATCTCTCGAGCTAGGATCGCCCCAAAGATCAGGCCGAGCCCCCAGGAGACCCACCCAGTCAACATCGATCCAAGACCGACCAATACAACTGCCTGGCGGCCATTCTTAGGAAGTCGGACAAGGCGCAGGATACCCGCTCGCACTCTTGGGTGGTACGCGACCACGCAGCCTGTGACTAGGATGATCACCATTTGCATAGCGAACTGAAGTAGAGACCAAAAGCCTCCATACCAAGAGCGTGCGATCTCAGGCACGCTTACTCCCTCAGAGATGAACGCTGCGATTGCAGCCACATACGTGAGCAGAATTGCAAATAGAAACGGGCTTGGCATCCAACGTTCCACTCGGTCAGCAATGGCTTCACCAAATCGTTGTACCGGCGTGAGATCAGGCTCTTTGCTATCGTGCTCAGTCGTGCTACTTGAATGCGATGCCGTGTTGCTTTTCATATCGTATCGTCTCTTTAGACAGGTTTTTACTAATGGGCATCATCGGTGGTCATAGTCAAACAGGCCGATGGGCACGAAGGAGTTTTACTTGCGTGAACAGCTCACGCGATCAGCAGCTGATATCGTCCTAAGGGTAGGCAAGGACAATACAACTGGAGGTGAGCACGAGAATTAGAGAAACAAGACTCAGTATCTTGGGGTCCCGCCAATCAATGGCTTTCGTTGGTTTGTAGTACTTCCCCACTCGTCTCTATTGACCCCAGAACCTGGACAATAATCTCCAGTGTCGAGGAAGTGTGTATGTAGGCACTCAAGCGTCGAGCCTAGACTGATCAAGAGCTCCTCGGTTTCTGGAAATGCGAATCGTGTAAAGAATCCTGCACGGCCTCCTCGGGCCATATCCGCAGTTGACTGTCCGAGGCGTGTTATAGCCAAGACATCTGCTCCCTGTGATACGAGATAGACTATCATCTCGTTGTCCCCTCTCGAAGCTGCATAGTGCAGGGGTGTATAGCCCCACGAGTCTGCGAGATTTACATCGGCGCCATGTTCCTCAACCAGGTACTTGAGTGTAGGCAGAAACTGGTTGGGTACATTTCTCACACTGAAAGCGCCTAGCCCTAGGTACCCGCCTCCAGCCGCAGCATGGATCGGATGTGCATTATCTGCCCCATAAGGAATCGGGGTTATTCCAGAATCTTCCTGTTGCCGTCCATCCTCCTGCCTACGCTCACGCATGCCTACTTCAGGCCACCATGTTGGAATATTTGGGTCCGCTCCGTGATCAGCTAGGAGCCGGAGTGCTCCAAGATCTTGAGCAAATGCAGCACGCCAAAACGGAGTAGCACCTGTAAGGTCTATCCCCATCTTTGTTAAACCATACTCCCAATACCATAGATGTGTATTCAGCTGAACATTGGGATTTGCTCCTGCCTCAAGAAGCGTCCTGAGGACGTCCAAGTACTCGGCCTGCTGAATATCCTGTGCACGAGGCTGTGGATAATTTGACTTCGGTGCCCAC
>DCAZ01000056.1 GCA_002313925.1 Gemmatimonadales bacterium UBA1120 | reverse complement strand
AATGATTTCGCAGCGATGAACAAAATGTATGAACAGCACTTCGGTGAACATCGACCTGCGCGTGCAGCAGTACAGGCAGCTGCCCTGCCCAAGTTCTGCGATATTGAAATCGAGTGCATTGCTCGGCTAATCGCATAGCAACTGCCAAGAGTCCCATTTTTTCTAAAGAAATACGGTCAAGTCATATACCACTGAAAATCGTTGCTCGTAAACTTACATATGGGTATCATTGCCGGTCCTAACTGACCTAATGTAAAGCAGAGGAGGTTCTGTTCGCGCATTAGGTGGCTAGTTTTAGCAGGGAAATAACTTCCTCAGCATCTATTATGTTTTCTAAAGTCCAAACTCCATTCGGGAGGGCAAGTATGACGTTTACTACGTCAAAACGTCTCCCATCCGCCGTGTTAACAGGGGCAGTCTCACTCGCCCTTGCTCTCGCGATCGGGTGGACACCGAACCACGTTGCTGCCCAATCAGCGGGCACGCTCGTCGGTACGGTGACGGACGCTGCGTCACGGCGTCCACTTGAGGCGGCCCAGGTCTACATTCCAGGTACCGGTATCGGTGCCTTAACAAATGCAGCCGGCCGTTTCTTACTTCTAAACGTACCAGCAGGCGAGTATACGCTGACTGCTGAACTGGTCGGCTATCGGTCTGGCGAACAAACAGTCACGGTAGGGGCCGGTCAGTCGGTTCAGATTGACATCGGTCTGGCGCAAACTGCGATCACTCTGGACGAGATCGTGGTCACCGGTGCTGGAATCGCCACTGAGAAACGTAAGCTCGGTAACACGATCGCGACGATCGACGTTGCATCGACGATCGAGAATGCTCCGATCGCGGACTTCTCGCAGTTGATCGCGGGACGCGAACCCGGTGTGGTTGCTCTACCTTCATCCGGCTTCACCGGTGAAGGCGCGCGCATCCGGATTCGTGGATCTTCGTCGCTATCCCAGCTGAACGAGCCAATCGTGTACGTGGATGGGATCCGGGTGGATCGCTCTGCCGTTCAGAACTTTAATGGACAGGGTAATCCTTCTCGGCTCGACGATATCCCCCCCGAATCAATTGAGCGGATAGAGATATTGAAGGGTGCGGCAGCGGCCACGCTGTATGGCACCGAGGCATCCAACGGTGTGATCCAGATCTTCACTAAGCGTGGACGCGCAGGAGCACCGCGCTTCACTGCTCAGGCGGATTTCACCGGTATCCAGGTGCCCACAAACCGGATTAACAACATTGCCGGGTTCGCTCGTAATGCTTCTGAGCAGGCGATGATTTCTTCTCGTTGGGGTAAAAGCGTTGGGCTCTATGAAGTAATCGAAGAGCCTTTGGTCCCAACTCTGCTTGAGACTGGGTTCAACCAGACCTATTCGGCGTCAGCGTCAGGTGGTTCTGAAGCGTTCCAGTATTATATCTCAGGGCGCTTTGCCGACGAGGATGGCGGTTACGACGCGGCTCAGAATTTTGAGCCGGTCGAGGGCCTCGATCCTGAAGTCGACACGAATCGCCGAGTATCCCTCAATTCGAACTTCACGCTCATCCCGAGTTCTAAGGTCCGCATTGGCATCTCGACCCTGTACTCGGACATGGAGCATCACACGCCTGATAACTCGAACAACATTTACGGCGTGTTCAGCTCAGCTCTGATGTCGCAGTTGCATAAGGCCTCTGCTAGCAACCTTTACGGTAATCCGGCCTTCGCGACTACGCGCGAGAACATGTACCAGTTGAACGTTGCGAATTCGAGTCACTTTGCTGGTTCCATGAATGTGGGCTACACACCGATGGACGGATTCCGCCTAGACGGTGTGTTCGGTGTGGACTTCACTTCCGATGACACGTTCAACTTCCGTCCTTATAAGTGGAATGTGGACGGATTCAGTGGCTCAACGCCCGACGGATCTCGTAACGTCCAGCAGCACCGTAGCCGTGAGATTACGACGGACCTGAAGGGTTCCTACATCAATAACATGGATGTGGGCGACATGACGTTCGAGAACACTATTCTGTTTGGTGGCCAGGGCTTCTTGCGCCAGAATCAGTACGCTGGCGGTAGCGGACGTGATTTCCCAGGTCCGGGGCTCGAGACACTGTCTGCGCTCGCGAACGAAGGCTCGTTCGAGTCTTGGGTGCGGGTGGTACAGATTGGTGGATATGTCCAGGACCAGATCGGTTGGAATGACTGGGTCTTTGCCACAGTGGGTGGCCGCTGGGATGCGAACTCGGCTTTCGGTTCAGAGTTCAGCACAGCTTTCTATCCGAAGGCTTCACTCTCAGTGATCCCGAGCCAAGGACTGGAATGGAACAGTGATCTTATCTCCACGTTCCGGATTCGTGGTGCAGTCGGGCAGTCTGGCCTACAGCCTGGCGCGTTCGATAAATTCACCACGTTCTCACCTCAGCCTTCCGAGGAAGGACCAGGTGTCCAGCCGGCGAACCTTGGTAATGCAGGTCTCAAGCCTGAAGTCTCAACTGAATGGGAGTTCGGGACTGAGGTCGGTCTATTTGACGACACATGGTCGCTGGACGCGACCTACTGGACGAGGCATGTGGCCGATGCCCTCGTGGCTCGCCGTTATCCCGTTACAGGTGGATTCACACAGACACAGCTCTCGAACATCGGGTCATTGGACGCCTGGGGTATGGAGTTGAATCTGCGTGGCTCGCTCATTCAGACTGAGTCCGTGAGTCTGAACGTATTTGCCAATGGGGCATACCTGAACGAGATGATAACCGACATGGGTGGCGCACCGCCGCTCAAGACTGGTAACACCTATCCTCGTTATAGGAACTTCCTCCTGCAGGGTTATGCTCCTGCATCGTTCTTCGGTGCGAAGACTGCCGATGTAGCGATTCCGCTGAACATTGACGGTACATGCACAGAGCCGTCTCAGGCAGCGGCGCTAGAATATTTCGGTGTCCCGCGTGATCCGAGTAGCTTCAAGCCGCTCGCGATCGGTAACTCTGATTTCGATACACCGAATGGTCAGTTCGTGTCTCACAACTGTGGGGCGGGACTGCTCGAGAGTTATCTTGGTAAGCCAGCACCAGATTGGGCTGGCTCCTTTGGTTTCAACGTATTGTTTGCAAGCAACTTCGAGTTCTCCGCACTGGCAGAGTACAAACTTGGTTACCACGCCCAAGACCTGTCTGGCCAGTTCAGGCGCTCGAATTCCTTCATCGGTCGCAACACGCCACAGTCGGCTCGCTTATGGGCTACCATGCTCAACCCGGCGACGTCGGCCCAGGACCGGTTAGACGCCGCGATCGAGTGGGCGACGCAAGTCGAGTCGTTGGCTCCGATGAGTGGGATGAACGCAATCTTTGAGGCCAGCTTCATCCGCCTACGTGAGCTCTCGCTCTCGTATCGGGTACCGGCTGACATCGTCGACGGTTGGGGTCTGTCGACTGCGACGATCAACCTCGGGGCTAGGAACTCGTACCTGTACATGCCTGGTAACTACCCGGGTATGGACCCAGAGGGTAACGTAACTGGCCGCTGTAATGGTGGCTTGAACTGTAACTTCCTTGACGCGACCGAGGGCTGGGGACTGCCGATTCCACGGCGGTTTACCTTGTCCACTCGGGTCACGTTCTAACGGGAGGCTAGAGAAATGAAAAACAAAATAAAGGCTTCCGTCTTAACACTGGTAACCGCGCTCACACTATCGGGCTGCGGTGACCTACTAGACGTGAATAACCCCAATAACCTGGTTGAGGAATCTATTTCCCAGGCGGCGGCGGCTTCGGCTGTCGTCAACGGCTCGCTATCGCTTGTGTCTTCAGCGATTTCACAAATCTGGCAGCCGTACTTGGTCACATCAGACGAGATCTATTGGATCGGATCACGTGATGCGTGGCTTGCATTGGATCAGGGATTCATCGGTAACCCGGAGAACGAGTTTAGTGATGGTGCGTTCCCGAGTGTTGGACGTGGTCGCTGGATGTCTGACCAGGCCATCAAGATTCTTCAGGGCCATGTTGCCGACGATCCAAGCTTCGGCTATGACCTAGCTCGGGCTAACCACTTTGCCGGGATCATGTACACGGTCATCGGTGAGGTTATGGAAGACTTCGCGTTCTCGGATAAGACCGAGTCCGGCCCTCCTGTCGGGCCAGGGAGCATGTCTACGGTACTCGACAAGGGAATAACATATCTGAGTACAGCCATCAGTAGCTTTGAAACCCTCGGGAACTCAGATAAGGCGTTGGCAGCGAAGGCCATGCGCGCACGTGCACATCAGTCCCGGGCGATTTGGGACGTGATCAATCCGACAGCGTCAGGTACGTTTACGACAGTTAATGCCTCCGCGGCAGGAACTGACGCGCAAGCCGTGATTACAGCCGCCGGTGGCAACAGCGCGGACGTTAACTACGACTTGGTTTACTCGTCAGGATCGCAGTCGAATAGCATGGCGGGGTGGATCAACGACCGTAAGGAAAACCAGTATACCACCCAGTTGGTCACGCTCGATGCCAATAACAACAGAACTGGTGTCGCGATGATGGATCCGATCGATAATATCGTCGATCCTGCTGTGACGAAGAGGATGTCGAGCTGGGGGTGTGGATCGGCTGCAGGTAACTGTGGACCGTATTCGCCGCTTACGATCTCGTCCACGCGGCTCATGCATCTCATCCTCGCTGAGAATGCTTTAGCGGGTGGTGATGCCGCCACGTTCACGACGCACATTAACCATATTCGTGCAATGGATGGTCTGACCGCGTTTTCTGGTCAGATTTCGAACAATGACATGTTGCAGCACACACGTCGCGCGAACACGATGATCATGGGTCTAAGGCTTGCCGATATGTACCGGTTTGCCCTCACAGATCCGAAATGGGAAGCTCAGTCTGACGCGATTTCGACGCCGGGCGAGATGCTACCGATCACGATTATCGAAATCCGGGCCAACTGTCACTTGAACGGCCAGGGTTGCGGCGGTTGAGCACTCTCTACTAAGAGAGAGCTAAGCGTCATGGGGCGCACCCGCACATTATGTGTGGGTGCGCCTCCCTTTTTTCACCCCAATCCTCCATCTTTCGCATCATGCGAAAAACACATCTGATTCCGATGCTGTTGCTAGTATTGGCTACTAGCACGGCCTGCGAAATTTTTGAAGACCGATCGCCTGAGAATCTTTTCCTGAAGATGAGTGGTGAGCCTGGAGCTTCGGTTCAGCTCATGATGTCGACAGAGTTCATCGCCGGTGTCAACGAGATTGGAATGACGGAGGTGAAGGTCTTCCGATCTGATACGGTTGTGGTTGAGTTACCCGTCGATACTGTGATCTCTATCTCCCGGTATAACCAGTTCCTGCTTGAAGCCACGCCGCTCTCTGCGGATACGATGAATGTTTCAGTGAGAATTGATGTCGATACCAGAAAACAACTGGACGAATCCGGGGACATCTTCCGTATAAATCCCTGGCGATATGTCTATGTGTTTAATCAACCCGTAACCCGGTCAGTTGAGATCATCATATGAGGAGGAGGGCAGATCGATTCCGTGGAGGCATGCTGGCAGCCAGCACGCTGCTACTCATGGGTTGCCACACCTATATGCCTGTACAGCAACCAGTGCCGGGCACAACGGTGCGAGTTCAGGTCCCGTTGACGAGTGCGGCTCAAGGGCCGAATCAGGCTCCTGAAACTGTATCCATTGAAGGAACCCTTATAGAGTTTGGGGACACGGTTGAGGTTGAGGTCACAAATCGCCAGGAGTATGGAGCATTTAGGGAAGTTACGCGGGTTGATACTCTGAGAATCGCGGCCAGCGGGATCATAGGCTTAGATGAGCGTGCTTTTTCTACAGGTCGAAGTGTAGTTTTGGGACTGGTAATCGGTGGTGCAGCAGCAGCGCTCGCGTGGACTGCATTGGGTGTTGAGGGCGGAGGTAGTAATCCGACACCAGGTCCAGACGGACCACAGCCTAGTTTTCTCTTATCGCCCATCGTGCGCACCATTTGGGGACTTATCCATTGGTAGTGCAGGTTGCTTGACTCGACACTCGAGTTATCGACTACCCAGGTCCGCAGGTCTCTTAAGGAGGTCTAGAACTGATGGTTGAACGCTAGGGATCATCACTCTAGGGGTTTCCCCATTTGAGCTAGAAGCGACATCTTAGCGGGACAACATACCCGTGGGCTCAATCGGGAGGGGAACGTTCCACCGTGGTGGCCAGAATCATTACAAAGCTCGTTGGGTGGGCTGTATCGATCTTTTATGATGTAGAGCGACGAGGCCCCGGATTGCCTGAAGGTCCAGTGCTGATCACAGCGAATCACCCTAATGCGCTCATTGATCCACTCGTTGTTTTCCAGACAGCTGGTCGGCCATCGAGACCACTCGCAAAGGCCCCGCTTTTCGATCAACTCATTGTCGGTACTACCCTGCGGGCACTCGGGGGTCTACCAGTCTATCGGAAGCAAGATAATCCGAAGTTGATGCATCTGAATGATCGAACTTTCGACGCGGCCATAGATGCACTCCATGCGGGCTCTGCGGTCCAAATCTATCCGGAAGGGCAAAGTCATTCAGAGCCATCCTTAACACCAATTCGGACCGGAGCCGCAAGAATTGCCCTGCTAGCTGAGGCCCTACGTGATTGGGAGCTTGGCCTCTACGTTCAGCCTGTCGGCCTGACCTATGTGCAGAAGGATCTCTTCCGTGGTCGGGTCGTGGCAACGTTTGGGTCGGCGTTTCCGATTGACGACCTTCGTGAGAAATATGAGAAGGATGAACGAACAGCGAGCAGGATTCTTACAGATAGGATCCAAAAGCATCTTGAGGCAGTCACATTAAATGTTGAAGAACATGAAGACCTCGAACTCGTAGAGGTGGCAGACAGACTCTACTCTAGAGCGAAGAGACTTGTTGGTTATCGAGAACGAGATGGGATCGGGGATCGTTTGCCCAGGATGCAAGTGTTCGCTGAGGGTGTTCGCTGGCTAAGGACCATGGACCCTGAGCGTTTAGAGAACCTCAAGGAATTAGTGCGTCGGTATCTTCGCCTCCTGACACTTTTCGGTGCGAGCGAGGGAGATGTACCTCCTAGATATAAATTTTGGATGGTTGTCCGCTATTCTCTGCGGCAGCTGTTCATGTTGATTGTAGTGTTTCCACTAGCTTTTCTGGGTAGTGTTGCTTGGTTGGTCCCATTCATTCTCACTCGGTATGTATCCCCTCGTTTTAGCTTGAAAAAAGACCAGATTGCGACGTATAAGTTCGTGATCGCTATGATGGCTTTTCCAATCTGGTGGATAATTTCATGCGTAGTGGTTTATGTATTCGCCGAGTTGCAATTATCCCTGCTTGTGGCTGCCGTACTTCCTGTATCCGGTCTTGCTTTAGTTGCGTGGCATGACCGGCAGATGCAGGTGCGCCAGGACGTCCTTGTGTTTCTGAGAACACTCCGCTATCCGCGTGGGCAAGACCGACTCGCGGAATACCGTCGTGAACTTGTGCAGGAGTTCGACCAGCTAATGGAAGCCTGGAAAGAGAATCTCTAGCCCAAAGTCTTTCTCAGTATCTGTGCCTACTTGGCGAGCAGGTCTCGCCCTCCTATCGTCTGGGGCCGTTAGAACTCTCGTAGCAAAAAGAGTCGAGGAGAGCAGAGGGGGCGGAGGGGGACTGGTGTCTCCGGCGGTCTTCAAAACCGTGCGGCCCGGCTAGAACCCGGGTAGGTGGGTTCGATTCCCACACGT
>DCAZ01000126.1:3146-3970 GCA_002313925.1 Gemmatimonadales bacterium UBA1120 | reverse complement strand
GCCGGAAGGTTTGGCGGACAAGATTAACGCAGCTGTGCACAATCGCAGGGTTACTGGTCATCGCCAGTGGTGGGGAGCCGCGGCAGCTGCTGTCGCTTTATTGGCTATTGGACTCAATGTGATCATGGACCGTTCTGGGTCTGGCGATCTTCCGTTGGCCGAATCTGAATTCGAAATCGAGAGTGAGAATCTGTGGCTAACTGATGACGCACTTATCGCCGGCGCACCGATGTTGGGAGGACTGTCGGATGAGGCGTTAACGCAGCTTTTAGAGGAACTTATAGTAGGTACGTCTGGAGGTGCTGCATGAGGTTCGCATATAGGACTAATCTGATGCTCTTGGCTGGGCTCGCTTTCTCGCTCATGACTGTTACGCCCCTTGAGGGGCAGCGTGGACGGCGCGGTGGTGGCAGGAGAGGACCACCTCCGCCTTCTGAACGAGCAGGGCTTGAGCAGAGGGTCCGCGTTCGCATGGATCAGAGGATTAGAGAGCGGCTTGACCTGAGCGAAGACGAGTGGAGGGCGATAGCCGACCAGGCGAGCGATTTCTATGAGAAACGGGGTGAACTCTTCAGGAATCTCCAGGCACTACAGCGCCGTGTAGAGGCAATAGCTGTAGAAGGTCGCGAAAACGATGAGGAAGCGGGCGAGATCTTAGATCAATTAATCGTTCTCCGAGAGCAAGAACTAGAGCTATTTCAAGAAGAACAGAAGAGACTTCTTGAGATTCTTTCACCATCTGATGTAGTACGTTTCCAGGCTGTGCGGCAGCAACTCGGGGAGCAGATCAGGCGTCTTCGTGGCGGTCGCGATGGTGGTAGTCC
>DCAZ01000126.1:0-2745 GCA_002313925.1 Gemmatimonadales bacterium UBA1120 | reverse complement strand
GGCGTTGACGAGGGGTTCAAGGGGTTTCAATCTCCTCTGACCGGTACTCCTCTATTATCTACTATCTATGTCAATCGCCGTTCGAACTCTGTTCTTCGCTGCCTACCGCGACAGACTAGGCGTCTCCGAGCTCTCGATCGACTTGCCGTCTGGTTCAACAGTAGCTGACCTCGTCAATGAACTCAGAGGTCGGGGAGCACCGTTTGATATGCTTCCCGAGAAACCTGCTGTGGCGATTAACCACACATACTCGTTCTTAGATGAACCACTTACGGCAGGTGATGAAGTGGCCTTCATTCCACCAGTGGCGGGGGGTTAGAGGTGGTCTTTGCCGAAGTGTCTTCCGATCCGATCGACACGGCTGCCCTGCTGGCTAAAGTTGGATCTGATGAGGATGGTGCAGCACTTCTCTTTATCGGTGTTGTTCGGGACCACGCTGAAGGAAGAAAAGTCACAGGTATGCGTTATGATGTGTACGCTGAGATGGCCACGGAGGTTCTTCGGGAGATTGCATTAGAGGCTAGCTTCCCCTTAGGCACTGATAGGATTGCAGTGGCGCATAGATTCGGTGAGTTGAAGATTGGGGAGATTAGTGTAGGCATTGCTGTCTCAAGTCCACATCGGGCAGAAGCTTATGAGGCGTCTCGGTTTGTGATTGAAGAGATTAAGAAACGGCTACCAGTCTGGAAGAAGGAGCATTACGTGGACGGTGTATCAGAATGGGTGGAGGGCACTATTCCACCGGGCGCTGGCCTAGAGGGCTCAACACATGTAGTCCCCTTAACTGATGAGGGACTAGCATGATTGATCAGTTCGGCCGTCGCGTCGAATATTTACGTGTGTCCGTCACGGATAAATGCAATCTCCGCTGCATCTACTGCATGCCGCTTGAGGGACTGACCTGGTTGAAGCGGGATGAGCTTCTTAATTATGAAGAGATTGAAACCATCGTAAGGACGATGGCCGGAATGGGGCTCCGCCGAGTTCGAATTACTGGAGGTGAGCCGCTAATCCGGCGGGATCTCCCGGATCTTATCCGTAAGATTTCTGCTATCCCAGAAATTGAAGACCTTTCGCTCTCTACTAACGCAGTTCTGCTGGCTGATCAGGCACAAGACCTTAGAGATGCGGGTATTCAACGCTTGAATATCTCGCTTGACTCCCTGCAACAGGATCGGGTTGATGAGATTGCACGGCGGCCTGGTTCATTCCCAAAGATTATCAAAGGACTTGAGGCAGCTGAGCGCGTGGGTTTTGCACCGATCAAAGTCAATGTCGTCCTGATTCGTGGAAGAAACGATGACGAGATCGAAGATTTTGCTCGCATCACTAAAGAGCGGCCATGGCATGTGCGTTTTATTGAGATGATGCCCACGGGATCGAACCTCGATCTGAGTGCTAATAGTTTCGTATCCTGTCAGGAAGCCCTAACCCGCGTAAGAGCCATCGATCAATTGGAATCAGTTGATGGGCCTTTCGGGAACGGACCTGCGGACTACTATCGATTCCCAGATGCACCTGGGACCGTTGGGGTCATCACTCCGATGAGTCATAACTATTGTCATCGTTGCAATCGTATGCGACTCACTGCTGCCGGACAGCTTCGTCCATGTCTATTCGGGGAGATCGAGACGAATTTGCGTGATCATCTTCGAGCTGGTCGGGACCTCCGTCCGCTTATTGAGGAAACACTCCAGATTAAGCCTGAGCGCCATTACTTGGTCCAGGGAAGTGAAATAGGGTCAGGAGGCCTTGTGGCTCTATCTCAGACTGGTGGGTAGACCTCTTCGATCAGGCCTTTTACACTCCACTTTCTCAATCCTAACCTGGGCTGGTCGTCCGGCCTGGGATCAAACTACTCAAGCATAATTTTCTGGTGACTACAAAAAAGATCGCTGTGGTCGGAGCAGGGCATGTTGGTGCTACGTGCTCTCAGCTTTTGGCTCAAAAAGAACTAGCACAAGAAGTCATCCTTCTCGATATCGTCGAGGGGATACCTCAAGGGAAGGGTCTGGACCAGTGGGAGAGTGCTCCGATCGAAGGTTTTGATTCACGAATAATAGGAGCTAATGCCTACGAGGAAGCAGAGAATTCAGAAGTCTTCATCGTGACGGCTGGAATCGCTCGAAAGCCGGGAATGAGCCGAGATGACCTTCTCAAGACAAATGCAGGAGTTATCGGTTCAGTTAGCCGAGAGATTAAACGGGTCGCACCTAATGCAATCGTTATCGTAGTCACAAATCCACTAGATGTGATGGCACAGGTTGCTCTCGAGGAAACTCAGTTTCCTCGAGAGCGGGTTATCGGAATGGCTGGAGTGCTTGATACCGCCCGTTACCGGTCATTCATCGCCTTGGAGCTTGATGTAAGCATCGAAGATATCCAGGCGCTGGTCCTTGGTGGCCATGGGGATACAATGGTTCCACTCGCGAGTTATACCTCAGTGAGTGGCATACCTCTCTCACAATTGCTTTCTCAAGATCGTATTGATGTACTAATCGAGCGGACTCGGAAGGGCGGTGGTGAGATCGTGAGCCATTTGAAGACGGGGAGTGCATACTATGCGCCGGCAGCTGCCGCCGTACAGATGGCAGAGGCGATAGTGAAGAATAAGCGTAGGATCCTTCCTTGTGCTGCTTGGTTGCAGGGTGAGTATGGTATGAGGGACCTCTACTTAGGGGTTCCATGCATGCTCGGTGAAAATGGAATTGAGCGGGTCATTGAGGTAGAACTTGATGGAGAGGA
>DCAZ01000024.1 GCA_002313925.1 Gemmatimonadales bacterium UBA1120 | reverse complement strand
ACTGCACCCAAGATGCCCCTTTCTCCCTATGGTGTGTCGAAGTTCACAGGGGAGCTTTACTTGAATTACTATCGGCAAGTACACGGACTGGAATACGTTGCTCTTCGGTATTCTAATGTCTACGGCCCTCGGCAAAATCCGCAGGGTGAGGCCGGCGTGGTAGCGATATTCTCGCGGAAACTCTTGGCTCAAGAGCTGCTTATAATTTTCGGAGATGGTGAACAGACACGGGATTATGTGTATGTCGGCGATGTCGTCTCAGCGAATATTCTGGCCTCAGAGATCGATTTGGACTCCAGGGGACAGTTGGATGATCACGCTTTCAACGTAGGCACAGGAATCGAAACGAGCGTAAATAGGCTTGCTGATGTTCTGGGGTTAATTGCCGGCATTGATCTGGGTCGTGAGCACAAGTCTGCACGCCCCGGGGAACTTCGGCGCAGTGCACTAAACGCGGATAAGCTTAGAGCGCTTAGTTGGACGCCCGGTTCTACTCTGGAACAGGGCTTGCAGGAAACATACACATTCATAGAAAGAGAGATGGCGGGAGCCACCGAATGACGCTATCAGCACTGTTACTTCAGGCACGTCCTCCGCAGAGCATTCTCGAAATGGTGCTTGGAGGAACCGTGCCTACAAAGATTGTGCTACTCGTGCTTTGCTCAGGATCGATCTACGCGTGGTGGTTGATCTTCCATAAATGGAAGCAGTTCCGGGAGGTCCGGGAGCAGGGAGATCAATTCCTGGAACACATGGAGCAAGCCCAGCGCCTGGAGGACGCATATAAGGCAATACTAGCGTTGCCCGAGTCACCCTACGGACGAGTTTTCCGACAGGGAGTCAACTTCTTTAGTGAACTCCGGCCAGGCGCTCTCCGTGAGGGCGGGCCACCCACGCAAGGGCTTTCGCTTACACAACTGGAAGCGCTCCGGCTGGTACTTGAGAAGGAAGAGGCTGAAGAGAGGGATGAGCTGGCACACGGTCTTGGGACTCTAGCGATCATAGGTTCGGTATCCCCGCTGCTGGGGTTGATGGGTACAGTCATTGGTATAATGAACGCGTTCCTTGGCATTACTTCATCAGGCTCTAGTAATATCATGGCTGTGGCTCCGGGTGTGGCTGAGGCACTCGTGACAACGGTTGCGGGACTTGCTGTAGCGATCCCAGCAGTGATCGCCTACAACCACTTCGTTGGGGAGCTAAATCTGGTAAGTGGAGAACTCGAAGGCTTTTCGAGTGAATTTATTGGAACTCTTGCCCGAGAGGGCCTCGTCTCATGATTAGAATCACGGCAGAGTTGCTGGTTGAGGCATCGGAGAATACGAGTCCGTGAGTTCGATAGGCATTCGGCGTCGGAATCGTGCCAACCGTGATGATCTGCCGGTGAACGCGGAGATCAACGTTACGAGTCTGGTCGATGTTGCGTTCACGCTTCTAGTGATTTTCATCATCACGGCACCGATCCTACAGGGCGGGATCGAAGTAGCGATCCCGAGGGCAGACGTACCACCACTAACGTCAGAAGATCAGCCGTTCTTTGTCACAGTCCTGCGGGATGGAACCATCTTCATGGAGGAGACTGAGGTGACACTTGAGGAGCTTGAAGCGGGATTGCCCCAGCTTATGGCTACCGGGAACGTTCAGCGCATCTATATCCGTGGTGACTCTCTCGCCCCGTATGGCCCTGTGCTCAGGGTTATGGCTGCCTCCGTCAACAGTGGTGTGAATTGGTCGGTTGTTGCTGAGCCCTACCGGCCCGGGAACTAGAAAAGATCCATGCTTGAACCAGCGCCCTTCGACAAGCGGAGCATGACAATGTCCGTCGGTCTCCACGGGGGTCTGTTCACGCTTGCATTGTTTACCTCACTCGTTGACCCCTCGCCCATGGAGTTTGTGACCTACCAGATCGAAATGGTTAGCCCACCGCCGGCGGTCCAAGCTGAGATCCAACCTGCAATGGAAGAACTTGTGGTCGAGCTGCCCGAGCCTGCGCCACTACTAGAGGAAGAACCCGAGCAGGAAGTTGTTCCGATCGAAGAGCCGGATGACCCCGAACCCGAGCCATCACCCGAAGAGAATAGGCCGACTGAAGAACTAACTGAGGTTGAAGAAGAAGAGACTCCACCATCGGCACCAGACCCACCTCCTGAGGAGATCGAGGATTCTGGAGAGGGTATTAATGTGCGCCTTGAGGGAGTTCGCCGTGACTATCCGGCCTACTACAACAACATCATTCGGCAGATCTTTAACTGTTTTCGGTGGAGGGGTGGTGGGAACTGGGAGGCTACCGTCTTCTTCACGATCGAGCGGGAAGGTACTGTGACCGACATGAGATTCACGAGTCGCTCGGGTAGCACGGCCTTCGACTTTGAAGCGATTGGAGCTGTCGAGTGCGCAGGTCAGGGTCGGTTTGGGCAGTTGCCAGACGAACTGCCCTACGATCGCCTTCCTGTGCAATTTGATTTTAGGCCACCGGGCGAAGCTGAAGAACTGCTCTCTCCAGTGATTTCCCACTCGGGCAGAGTGGTGGATCATTGATGAACTTGCCGTTGGGAGTAGTTCAATCGTTTGGCTTCCGATTGACTGTCACCTTATGCGTTTCGATGGGTCTCTTAGTGTCCTCGGGGTTTGCACAGGAACGCGACTCGCTTCCGGGTGTGAGTTTAGGACTCGTCTACGAGAATCAACCCCAGCCGGCTCTTGCGATCCAGCCATTCACTGGGCGTTTTGGGGGAGCTGATCTAGTAGACGATGTTGAGGTGATTGTCGGTCGGGACCTGCGTAATTCTGACCGCTTCGAAGTAATGGATTCCATCCCCGCCGGGCTCGTCGGTGATGTCGTAGACTACACACTCTGGGACCGGCTCGGAGCCGTATGGTTAATTACTGGCCAGGTCGAAGGGGCAGGGGAAGGTTATATCCTCATTCTTGAGCTCCATGACGTTGTCTATGGCCAGAGTGTAGAACGGGGCCGTTTCCGGATTCCTGATGAAGCCGATTCTGATTTTCGCATGGCAGTGCACCGCGCATCAGACGAACTAGTTAGGTGGGCTACTGGTGACCCTGGGATGGCCGCGAGCAGGATCGCTTTCACGATGACGGACAATCAAGGAAATAAGGATATTTATGTCATTGATTCAGATGGAGAAAATCTAGATCGGATTACTAATTATCGTGACTTAACACTTTCTCCGACCTGGTCTCCTGATGGAAATAAGGTTGCGTTTACATCCTATAAGTCAGAACTGCCACGCATCTACGAGCTCGACCTTCGCACAGGAGAAGAGAATATGCTCCCCGAAGTTAGAGGCGGGGGAGACTACATAACACCTACTTATCATCCTGACGGCACTACTCTGGCATTTTCGGTCACGGGCAATGCTAGAAGTGGTATTTTTACCTATAACGTCGAGAGAAATTGCTGTCTGGTATTCCTGTCTGGTGGGCGCTGGTATGATCTGTCGCCGACGTATTCTCCGGACGGACAATGGATGGCATTTAACACAAACCGGTTCGGAGATGCTGTTCCCCAGATTATGCTGATGCCGTCACAGGGTGGTGATGCTGAAACGCTTTCACCCTACGAGTACGGTGGCAGGGGTTATTTCACTGCGCCGGATTGGTCGCCCGTCGGTGATATGGTGGCTTTTCACGGTTCGATTAGTCGGGGAACCTACCACATACTTGTGGCGAGCGTGTCGAATGACGGACGGAGGCTCAACCAACTCACTTGGGAAGGGAACAACGAAGACCCAAGCTGGGCACCAGACGGGAGACATCTCGCTTTTGTCGGAGAGCGTAGGTGGGGGTTTGGCCTTTTTGTGGTCGATGTTGCAACTGGACGACTGAGGCCACTTTTGGCAGGCCGACGGGTTGGTTTGCCTGACTGGTCACCTGCGTTGAGTACAGGGCGTTAAGCTTCCAACCATGGGATTCATCTTACAGTGAAGATCGAGCAAACTCATGCTTCATACGTAAAGCGTTGCGCTCGCTCATGTTTTTGCCTAGATAGCAGAGGGTCTTTTCATGATCACGAAGCACGTTAGCTTGGTTATTATGCTAGGCCTGCGTTAATACGCCTAGATGAGCGTAAAATAGTTCGTTCAACCCGGGAGCAGGGATGATCGTACGTCGTTTCTTTATTGCCGTCACAGCCGCCACACTTGTTGTTGGATCTTGTGGTGGTGACCCACCGCCTCCGCCTCCGGCACCGCCGGGGCCGGACATGGATTCACTTCGGGCCTATCAAGACTCAGTCCAAGCGACTGAGGAGGAAGCTCGCCGCCTAGCTGCAGAAGAGGCAGCTCGTCGTGCGGAGGAAGCAGCACGCGAGAGAGCGAGACAGGCTGCTGAACGGACACTCGTTCAGATGGTGTTCTTCGATTATGACATGTCCGAGATCCGTGATGATGCGGCTTCGGCACTGCGCGCGAAAGTTGATATTCTGCGGGCTAGTCCGCAGGTACAGCTGCGCATCGAAGGACATGCCGACGACCGCGGCTCGACCGAGTACAATTTAGCGCTAGGGAATCGCCGAGCAGTGGCTGTTCGGGATTTCCTGACTGGCTTTGGACTCTCAGAGAGTCGATTCAGCGTCGTTTCCTTTGGTGAGGAGCGTCCGCTCGAATCGGGCTCGGATGAATCCGCTTGGTCTCGGAACCGTCGTGGCCAGTTTGTGATTACCGCTGGTGAAAACGCTATCAACCCAGGTAACTGATAGCGTGACCTTTGCGGGACCTCCCCCCCGGCGAGCCGGGGGAGGGGTTCGTGATATGGTAAGAGGTTTGGCCCTGTCTTGGTTAGGGCTTCGCATCCCTGTTCTGATCGCCACTATCCTAGTACTCGGGAGTTGCGCTACTAAGAGCGATATCCGAGATCTTCAAGTTGAATTGCAAGCGGAGCTACGTGTGCTGGCAGAGCGGCAAGCTGCACTGATCACCCAATTGCAGACTGAGGCAAACTCAACCCGGGACACTTTACGTAGCCAATCTATCCAGCTATTTGATTTTCGCGGGGAGATCTCACAGCAATTGAGAGAAATCGGAGAGGGTTTAGCGACCCTGGAGGTGCTGGCTGGGGAGAATCAACGTGCCATAATGGGTATCCGAGGACAGGTTACGAATCTGAGGAGCGGGTCAGTCACCGCTGCTTCTCCCGTCCTTGATTCTACAGGCATGCTCGGGGGAGCTGTAGGAGATGCAGATCAACTCTACCGGACAGCCGCGGAGCAGTTTGGCCGGGGTTCGCTTAATACAGCCCGGATGGCATTCCAGCAATT
>DCAZ01000037.1 GCA_002313925.1 Gemmatimonadales bacterium UBA1120 | reverse complement strand
ATGGAAGAGCTGGCACAGGCACTGGACGGAATCGATGTCCTAGTGGCTCCTTGGAGGTCGATCAATCCGCTTACCAGTATGACAGGTCACCCAGTCGTGGCGGTGCCTAATGGGTTTACGGAGCAGGTAACTCCCACGGGCATTGCGTTCATGGGGTCCGTCTATGGTGAGGACACGCTGCTTGCGTTTGCCAAGGCATATCAGGAGGCTACAGGCTTCCACGAGCGGCATCCCGTACTGTAGGTCTGAAGTGAAGCTCTCTTACCTCGCCCTGATGTTTGCAGGCGTAACCCTTATCACTCCCGTCACGGTGAGTTCCCAGCAAGGGGTCTGGAAGCTGGATGTGTCGGAGCCCCTGACCTACTTCATTTCCGAAGGCTCAAAAGAGTCCGGATTCAAGGAAGCAGATCGGGTTTTGGCCGAATGGGCACTCGAGGCGTGGGCTCGGCAAACCAATCCTTCTTTGAAAATGGTGCCTGGTCCAGAAGAGTCGGCGACGATTCGCGTCTATTGGGTAGCTGCGGGAGAGGGTATGTACGGTGAAATGAGGGCAAGGATGGTCGAAGGGCGGCTGGCCGCTGACGTGTTTGTACATCCGGATACTGAAAGCCTCGGGCTCGACATTGCGCAGAGGGCGAGGCTGGATCCTCTATTCAGGGATACCGTTGTTTATCTGACGTGTGTTCATGAGTTAGGCCATGCTTTCGGGTTACCCCATACCGGTGCTTTCTCAGACATTATGTACACGTTCCAATTTGGCGGAGATTTCGTTACTTACTTTATGCGCTTCCGGGAAAAACTCGATGCTTGGGATGACATCAGGCTGGCCTCTCCATTTTCCGGTGCAGATAGCGGTACGTTCCGGTTCTTGTATCCTCAAACCGGTGGTAGTTGAACTCCTAAAGGCAGGAACTGTCTGATGAGATTCTCAGCCGCATTAACTCTAGTTGCTGTTCTGCTTTGCCAGCCTATAGATGGGATGGCTCAGGAATTAGAGGGACGGAATCTAGATGAGATGATTCAGTCGGGTGGGTTATTTCTGGAATCAAGTTCCTTGAATCCCTACAGCGGACCCGTCTACAGGTTATTCGAAGGTATAGAAGCAAAAATTCAGCTTCGAGCAATACTACAAGATGGTCTGCCTCACGGCTCGTATGAGTGGTTCTATGAAGACGGGCGGTATAGGCAGAAGGGTACCTTCAATATGGGAGAAAAGTGCGGTGACTGGTTCGAGGATGGGTTACTCGCAGCCTACCCACCCTGTCCATCCGACTTCGGAGACAGGAACTAGCCTCACCGCGGTATCTCCACCTCCGTAGGCCTGTTCGTGCCTGCCCCTCCCGCAGTCACTCACTGTGTATACCTGCTCTTTCGCTTGCTGCTATACCAATTTGACGGGATTATTGCCAGGGGATAGTAATGAGACTCATTATCATATAAGCTTAGTAATGATTGAGATCTGGCGCCGTCTTGCTTTCTATTTGCTGCTATTTGCAACCCTTGGTACTGGTGTCGAGCTTATTTTCTTAGAGCATTTCGAGGATCCATGGCAATGGGCTCCGATAGCGCTCTTGGGGGTTGGCCTGGTCTTGGGTGCAACTGTAGCCCTGAGGCCATCAAGACCAGCCGTAAGGGCACTCCAACTCCTTATGATGGGTTACCTGCTGTCCGGTGGAGTAGGCCTTTACCTGCACTTGAAAGCAAATGTTGAGTTCGAACTAGAGCTTCGGCCTACCATGGCGAATGCCGAGCTAATCCTCGAGACACTTAAAGGGGCGATCCCTGCGCTGGCCCCAGGTGTGATGGTTCAAATCGGGCTATTGGGACTGCTAGCCTGCTTTCGACATCCAGCACTAATGACAACTCACACAGATCTCAAACGGAAAGCAGCAGAAAATCAACTACTGGAGAGATAACAATGGGTGTGGCATACCGAATTCTGATGCCTTTGTTTCTGGGGCTCTTGCTTCTGGCGGCGCCTTCCGTAGCCCAGGTCGGGGAAAACCTCGGCCTAATCAACCCGAATCTGGCGAGTGCCGATGAGTTGGCGACGGTACCAGCGCTAAACAGGGCTGCCGTCGAGGAAATCTTAGCCGGCCGGCCGTTCCTCTCGATGCTTGCGTTCCATGAGATCGTCGAAGAGCATGTTTCCGAGAGCGCTTACGACCGAGTCTATGGTGCCTTATGGATCCCAATCGATCTCAATGATGTGACCAACGAGGAGATCCTTTTGATCCCCGGTGTCGGGAATCGCATGCTCCATGAATTCGAGGAGTACCGCCCCTATATCGCTCTCCTTCAGTTCCACAGAGAAATTGGCAAGTATGTGGACGATGAGGAGTTGGCCCGTTTGGCTCAGTACGTCTACGTGCGGATAGACCTCAACAGTGCATCGCAAGAAGAGATCCTCAGCATCCCAGGGGTTGGCCCGCGCATGCAGCATGAGTTCGAGGAGTACAGGCCCTACACGGCAATGGCGCAGTTTAGTCGAGAGATCGGGAAGTACGTCGATGATGAAGAAGTGAATCGGCTGGCGCGTTATGTAGAGATCCGTTGAGGCATCTGAGCACGGAATAACTCTACAAGGGTCCTTGACCTCCGGATCTTACAGCTACGAATGTGAAGGGCCCGATCGTTCACAGAACAGAAGCATGGTGGAGAAACAGCTATGACCCCGACCCGCAGAGACTTCCTCAAGGCCGCTGGCTTGGTAGGCGCCGGTTTTGCACTCGGAGGCGCGTCAGCATGCAGCGATGACCTCAATCCCAAACGACTGCTGATTCTTGGTGGGACAGGATTTATTGGTCCCCACACGGTTCGCTACGCGCTAGAGCGAGGACATGAGGTCAGTATCTTCACTCGAGGTCGTAGCGAGACTGAATTGCCGGCGGGTGTCGAACACCTAATCGGTGATCGAAACGATGACCACACTGCCCTGGAAGGCAGGACTTGGGACGTTGTGTTGGACAACAATGCCCAGGACTATCGCTGGGTACAGAAGAGCACGGAACTCCTACGAGACGCCGTCGACCACTACCTGTTCGTGTCTTCAATCTCTGCGTATGAGATCGAGGGCTTCGGGTGGGAGTACAAGGATCGCATCCTCATGGAGCCGATCGTTGACGAAAACTTCACCAGGATCTCTCCCCCAGAGGGTTGGATGGACGGCGACGACGCACCCTATGGGTTGATGAAGACATTAAGTGAAGACATCGTGCACGCAGCTTTCCCGGGACGTGCCACCATTGTTCGGCCTGGCCTCATCGTGGGTCCTGGAGATCAAACTGATCGATTCACGTACTGGCCGGTGCGCATTGATGAGGGAGGGGAAGTGCTCGCACCCGGAAACCCACTGCATGCAAACCAAATCATTGATCAGCGGGATCTAACCGAATGGATTGTGCGTCTTGCCGAGAATGGTACCACCGGAGACTTCCACGGTGTCGGACCCGATTACAGGCTCACGATGGGAGAAATGCTTGAACAAATTGGGACCGTGGCATCAAACCCGTTCGAACTGACGTGGGTTCCAGAAGACTTCTTGGAAAGTCATGGAGTAGCGCCGTGGAGAGATCTTCCAACCTGGATTCCGGGGGACGCGTTGATGCTTGTTACCTATGAGAAGGCTGTCGACGCAGGGCTGACCTTCAGGCCACTTTCTGTGACTGCACGCGACACGCTGGAGTGGGATAAGAGTCGGCCAGCGGAGGAAAGGGAGAACCGACGTTTTGGTTGGAGTCGGGAGCGAGAAAGAGAAATCCTTCAGGCCTGGAACGCCTCTCAGGCATAGTCGCAACTCAGGCGACTGGAACGGGTTGGTGTCCGTATAAGTATTGCTGCGCTAATCAGCTATTAACGAATAATAGTCTGTGGAACTCTCGTAGTAGAAGTCAGAGTTCAAATATGGAGGGCTGAGGTTGGTCTTTGTGCATAAGCTGTGTCCCCAGAATCGTAGACGCACCCTCATGTGGTTGGGTGTTCTGTGTCTTGGGCTGGGCCTGAATGTTCCCGCAAGCACGTTGTTGGCTCAAGCGGGTGACGTAACAGGAATCGTCAGGGATTCTTTGAACAACGAGACGCTCCCGAATGCGGCAGTCATGTTGGTGGGAGAGCGCCTCAGAACACTCACTGATGAGTTTGGGCGCTTTACGCTAGTGAACGTCCCCACCGGAGAATACACTCTGCGGGTAGAGTACCTGGGGTACCTACCTCTTGAAGTGGAGATCACTGGGGATTCAGCAATTCCTCTCTCCATTCTCATGAAGCCGGATGCTTTTGAGCTAGAGGGCGTTACGGTCGAGACGAGTACCGGCATCATTCAGCCGACGGGCGAGATCAGTGTCATCAAGCTTTCTCCTCGAAAGCTTGCTACGCTGCCTTCGCTCGGAGAAACCGACATCTTTAGAGCCCTGCAACTTCTCCCAGGAGTGAGCGGGACCAATGACGCAAGTTCGGGACTCTTCATTCGTGGAGGGACACCCGACGAGAATCTTGTACTTCTCGACGGTATGACTGTCTACCATGTCGACCACTTTTTTGGTGTCTTCAGCGCATTTAATGCTGATGCAATCAAGGATGTCCGTTTGTTCAAAGGTGGATTTCCTGCCCGGTACGGTGGTCGTACGTCTAGTGTCGTTGATATGATCGGTAAGGCTGGAGACAACGAAAATTTCAACATGTCAGCGGGCATGAATCTCTTGAGTGCCCGTGCAGTTACAGAAGTGCCTCTCGGGGGGAAGGGCTCATGGCTCGTGTCGGCTCGGCGCTCCTATACTGATGTCATCCGGACCGGACTCTACAATAGCATCTTCAACACGCTTGAAGGTGAGGAAGAAGAGGAGCCTCAACCGACTTCTCAGGGTGGGCGAGGTGGCGGTCCCGGTGGCCGTGGGTTTGGCAACTTTCAGCAGCAGACGATTCAGCCTGATTTCTTTTTCTACGACCTGAACTCAAAGCTGAGTTACTCACCGACTGACTCCGACGTCGTTGCGCTCTCGGTATACGCTGGTGAGGACAAGTTGGACGAGTCGTCCCTGGGCAGTGAGATCACAACCCCCAATGGTCAGACAAGGCTCACCCCGGATCGGGTGGATGTCTCTGACTGGGGCAACCGAGGGGCCAGTGGTCGCTGGTCACGTGCTTGGGGTAGTCGCTTCACGAGCGATGTGCTTGTCGCTTATTCGGAATACTTCAGTGAAGCTGCTCTCGACGTGGCATCTACCCGGTTCGCTCGGGGTTTCCGTGAGGATAATGAGGTCACTGATTTTACCGTTAGGCTAGACAACACTTGGCGCCCATTTCAGGCGTCCGACATAGGGTTTGGCTTCCAATTTACTGACACCGATGTCGCGTACAGCTTCCAGCGGCTTCAGGGAGATTCAGTTCGTGGCGGATTAGACCTCGGGGGCACGGGTGCCCTTACGTCTGCGTACGCACAACATCGTTGGCTACCCTCTGACCGATTCGACGTAACAGTTGGAGTTCGAACTTCGTCCTATGATCGAACAGAGAACCTTTACTGGGAACCTCGTACCTCTTTGCACTTCAGGATCACTGATCAAGTCCAGCTAAAGGGAGCATGGGGTCGCTACTACCAGTTTGTGAAACGGATTGAGAATGAGGATGTGCTTGAGGGGAGTCGAGATTTCTGGGTGCTTGCCGGGGAGCGACTGGATCCATTATTCGCGGAACACCGAATCGTTGGGGCGAGCTGGGAAGACGATGACTATCTCTTTGATGTTGAGGCCTATCAAAAGGATCTCACCGGCGTCTCTCAGTTCTCTACCAGGTCCAGACGTAGGCCCGGGCAAGCGCTGACCGATTTATTCTTCACCGGCACGGGTGAGGCACGTGGCATCGAGTTTCTAGCTCAGAAAAAGCAAGGTCGTCTGACTGGATGGATCGGGTACACACTTGCTGATATCGATTACGAACTCGAGGGCTTCAATGACGGTAACCCTTTCCCGGCTAGTCACGATCAACAACACGAGTTTAAAACCGTGGCTAGCTATCAAGCGGGCCTGTGGACGCTGTCTGGCACCTGGGTTTACGGGTCGGGAAGGCCGTATACGATCCCAGAAGCACAGTATCCGATAGAACTCTTGGATGGGCGTATGCTTTCGTATATCCACGTTGGTGAAAAAAATAGCCAGCGGTTACCCGCCTATCATCGTATGGATGTAGCAGCTACGAGGCGTTTCGAGAGTGATCGGTTTTTCTATGAATTGAATTTGTCACTCTTCAACGCCTATGGACGGAACAACATCTGGTACCGTCAGTTCGATCTGGACGAACTCCCCATGATTGTCACGGATGTCAAAACACTCGGATTTACGCCGAGTATTGGACTTCGGGTAGGCCTACGATGAGGGGAAAAGTGATGCGCAATTGGTTCACCGTAATTGTTTGTGTGCTAGGGCCCTTGGCCTGTGAGGGGGACTTGGCGTTTGTAGCTCCCGACCCTGATACATTTGTCATTCAAGCATTTATTTTTGCGGATGAGCCGGTCGAGTGGGTGACAGTAAGTGGTGTGCTGCCAATTGATGCCGATTCAACTGAGGTAGCGCCGGTGATATCCAATGCAGAGATCACGATATTCAGGGGCACCGAACGCTTCGATCTCCAGCCTACGTCAGGTGAGCCTGGCCGGTATCATTATCCAGGTGACGACCTCAATCTCCAGATCGGGGACGTTTTCCGCCTGGAAGCCACAGTAAATGGTCGAACCGCTACAGCGGAAACCGTTGTGCCCATGGCTCCTGTTGGGTTGGGCTTGTCTGCTGACAGCTTGATTGCTCCGACTTTTCCTCCGCAGCGTGGCCAGGGCCCGGGGAGTCTCCTGAACAGGAGAATCACAGCTAATTGGACGAATACAGGCGATCAACTTCATTTCGTCGTCATAGACAATATAGAAGAGGCACCGCAAATCCTGCCGACTACCGCGATCTTCTCACGCTTCGCCTCAAGGTTTATCCAGCAACCCACCGCAGCTGATAGTTCAGTCGTGCGGGTAGTCATGTTGACCCACTATGGCCAACACCGTTTAAAACTATATCGAGTGAACGAAGAGTACGTGGACCTATATAGGGGGCTCCAACAGGACTCACGTGACCTGAATGAGCCACCATCGAACGTCCATGGCGCGCTCGGAATTTTCTCGGCTTTCAGCGCTGACAGCTCGTTTTTCGAAGTCCGCTAAGCTGCTCAATAGGAGATTCGGGAAGTACTAAGACCTATTTAGGTTTATCACCGCACAATCACAGTCACGTCTTCATAGTTGATTAGCCCGCCGTCATGTGCGAGCGCTCTCAGCAAATAGGTCCCTGGCTCACTGAACGTTGCTTGCACGGTCCATCTGTTGTCCGGCGGGATGGGTGGCGTTTGCCAACCAGCCGACCACGGTGAATTTCCACCATCTCTGCGGTCCTCCCAAACCTTGGTTTGAGCGGGGTCAAACATGACTTCGCCAGGACCCCTGTATCTAAACCATGAAAGACGCAGTCCAGTGGCTGAGTTAGGCACGAAATGGCTTTGACCGATAGAACGTGACGAGATTGACTGTCGGCCCGGCTTCCCATCATCAGTCGCAACTGCGCTCAGGGAAACTGGCTCCCCGATTTCCACGGTCATCGTCTTCTCGCTCTCCAACATAAGCTCGGGTGGGAGGTTTCCGGTCAGCGAGGGCCGGAAACCGGTTTGTCCTCCCGCACCGAAGTTGGCACTCATGACGACGGCGTCGACCGCGTAGGCAGGCCGAAGGGTTCCGTATGCTCGTTCGGTTACACCATTAGTTGTGAGGGTCCATACCACCTCTTTATCTCCGAAATCAGCTGGAACGTGAACCCGGAAGACGAATTGGTTACGTCGCGGAAAGAAATGGGTGGGTTGCTCTCGGTCCGGTCCTCCGGGCTCAAGATAGTTCCCCGGACCAACGGGTACGTCGATCTGCTCTTCCCAGTTCCGGTTGTAATACCCGAACAGCAAATTAAACGAGCCGTCCGAGTTCGTTTCAAATCCTTCATATACGGGCGCGATGTTCTGACCACTACTTGGTGATTGCGCGATTGCGGAAAGCGGGAATCCCGCAGACGTGACTAGTGCTAGAATAAGGCTGGTTTTCTTCATCTTCTGCCATTTCCAGGCAGTTCCTCGAAACCACACAGTGGACATCCGAGCATACCCTCACCTTTAGCTAAACCAAGACGTAGCCGACGTTTTGCGATTTCTTCCGCAAATTGCTCGTCGTTGAGCGTGAGTCCAGGGGCAAACACAATTGCCATATTGTCGATTGATCTGTGCCCTAATCCACCCCAATTCCTGGGGTCAATCACATTCGTGTTGTTTTCTGTAGTATCGAAATAGGCCGTCACATGCAGGAGGGTACCTCTCGGTAGAAGAGGCGCGGCATCTTCTGCGTAGTTGTAAACCTTTACCCAGTTATGGTCGTACCCTGCGCACGTTAGGGTTTCAGTCCGTCCACCCCAAACCGCTTCCATGCACATTCTCACACCTGCGGCGTGCATATGTGGTTCGAAGGTTGTGATTTTCATGTTCTGTTGCAGCGTATGGAAGATGTGGACCTCTTGACCATCCTGCATGGGACGTAGATCGATTTCGCCATTGCCGAAATTCAAGAGTGTACTCCGTCGTTCCGATTCATAGCCTTTCGGATGGAACTTGAAACCGAGCCGCAGATGAGCAGTGGTTTCTTGGCCGTTTGAGTGCATATGGACACCCGGTACCATGAACTGTGATCCAGCTCTCAATATCTGACCAGCTAGGGGATCGAATGTCTCTGCATTGCGACCCACCTCATGTATTGGCCAACTGCCGTTCGGCCTTCCGTTTTCGTCCGTCGAAGTGATGATTGCGTGATGGAAGATGAATTTTCCTCCAACTCCCCCCTCGACGTCGCTGATTTCCTTTACCTCCATCGCTGCTACGTAACGGTCCTCCGCCAACCCACTAGATACAGGAGGGATCATACCCCACCAGTCTGGAGCTTTTGCTCCCATCGTATACGGAGGCAAGTCAACGATCAGATCTGGGGTACCGATATCCCATTCATCTTCAGCTGCGAACACACGAGGTGCCGGCATATCATTCGGATCGCCACGGGGTGCACCGTTGTCTGCCCATTCAGCGATCATCGTGATTTCAGCCTCACTCAGTGAGATGTCATTTTGGTAGTCTTGGATGCCGACATCTTTTTCAATAAACCAGGGCGGCATCACTCCCATCCGATCCCGAAGCATCGTTCGCTCCTTGATACGTCGGGCGTAAGGCCGCACCTCTTCATATGTCAGCAATGACATGGGTGCCACTGAATTTTGACGATGGCAATTTTGGCAGCTACGCTGGAGGATTGGCGCTATATCTGCGGTGAAAGTCACATCATCTGCCCCTGACTGACTGAACACGTCAGTGGATGTCGCCAGCATTAGTATCAGGACTCCAGCGGCATAGATTCCGAGCCGTTTGGTATGCCTGTCGTGACTCCGATGGGTATAACTCATGGTCATCCTCCTAAACTGATGAGGCCATTTTCTGCTTCACTCTACCCGGACCGCGTCGATGGCCACCTACTGGCGGTGTGCAGATGTAAGTCAGGTAAAGATCAAGATGCATTGCGATTATCCTTTTCGGCAATCCAAAAAGGAGCTATGAATTCGCTAGCCACTCTATCCCGTAAATACGCTTGTAGAGATGACCTCACCCGATGCAGGTTGTAGCAGCGATAAGCTAGGATCCCTGCATGAGAACTGGAGAGCTTAGATGCCGACTGATCGAAGAGACTTCCTGAGACTAACAGCTGCAGCTACCGGTGGCCTGGGTCTCGGGGTCAGCCCGGAGTCCCTAGTTGCAGATTCTTTCCGTAAGCCTGAGCCGCCTGCGCAAAGAGCTATCCGTATTCTCATACTTGGGGGTACCGGCTTCATTGGTCCTCATCAGGTTCGATATGCGTTAGATCGCGGGCACACCGTCACGCTCTTTAATCGTGGTCGAACAAACACTCACCTCTTTCCTGGTGTCGAGCGGCTTGTCGGGGACCGAAATGGACAGCTCGATGCACTCGCAGGTCGGTCATGGGACGTTGTTATCGATAACTCCCGATCTAACCCGGAGTGGGTACGCCTGGCAGCTGATTTTCTGAAGGATTCGGTGGGCCTGTATTTTTACGTTTCGTCACGCTCGGCCTATTCGGATACGAGCATCGTTCCGATGACCGCTGATGCACCGACGTACACCTACGAGAGTGCTGGTGTTAGCAGGGATTCTGAGTCTCTGCCCTATGGGCTTGCTAAAGCACTCTCAGAGCGCACAGCACAACGAATCTTCGTAGGCCGCACCAATATTGTTCGTCCTGGACTCATTATCGGCCCAGGTGATGACACCGACCGCTTCACCTACTGGCCGGTACGCATCAACCGTGGTGGTGAGGTTCTTGCTCCCGGTGATCCTACTGATCCGGTGCAGATCATCGATGTACGAGACTTTACAGAATGGATGATCCGCATGGCAGAAGATGGCACGGCTGGAGTATTTAATGGTGTCGGGCCTAGGACACCTAGGCCGATGGCTGAATTGCTCTATGGGATCCGAGGGATCACCACTGCCGAAACGACATTCACCTGGGTCAACCTCGAATTCCTTACCCAAATGGGGATTCGCCCGTATTCGCACATGCCAGTATGGAGACCACCTACCCCAGGATCTGAAGGTTTCGCTCGCTTCGATCTTACACCAGAGGTTGAGGCTGGTCTGACATTCCGGCCGCTAGCGGTTACTGCTCGCGAGACTTTGGATTTTCATTTTTCCCGCTCTTCAGAACGTCAGGCAGATCTGAGGTCGGGCATCTCGGCTGAACGAGAAGCCGAGGTGTTAGCAGCGTGGCACGCCCGCCAGTAGGGGAGCCTACTACCTGATAAGCGTTGGGGAGAGGCTAGTCGAAACCCCTGGCCCAAACCTTAGCGGACTCCGGTTAACTCCTGGCTCAGTGCCTTGAGATTAGCTCGGGCCTGCATATCGTAGGCCTGGGCATTTGCTCGTGCCGGTACTAGCCCCCGGAAAAATTGGCCGCCCTCAATTTCGTCAGATACTACCAGCTGCATCACCGCATCCGCGCCTTCATCGATCGTAGCACGGGGTTGAGCGCCCGCTCTCAGCACCATCCCAGTAGGCATATATGTCGCTGGATGAAGAGAGTTCACCATGATATCGGTGCCATCTAATTCCTCGTCCAGGTCGAAGGTGAACATGATCTGGGCGAGCTTGCTTTGGCCGTAAGCTCTCCCGCCGCTGAAGTTGTTTTCAATCATTACATCATCGAAATCGATAGGGCTTTGAGCTAACGAAGAGACATTTACGATGCGGGAAGGTGTGCTCGAGCGTAGGCGAGGCATGAGCATGTGGGTGAGCAAGTAAGTGGACAGATAGTTCACTTGGAATCGGAATTCGTGTCCATCTTCGGACACCAAGCGCTCATTGGGTGCTGAACCAAAGCCTGCATTGTTCACCAGAACGTCCATACGCTCGTAATCCCTCAGGAGCGATTCACCGAATTCTCTCGTTTGATCAAAAGAAGCCAGGTCAGCTCTGTAAAACCGTGCATTGCCCGGACCCTGACTGTTGATTTCGTCCACGACCTGCATCCCGCGTTCTTGACTACGTCCGTGCACGATGACGTGCCATCCCATCGCTCCAAGGCGAAGTGCAACCTCACGGCCCAACCCGGATGTGGAGCCCGTGACAAGGGCTACCTGTTGACCAGATGTGGGTTGGGCAGGTGCCTGGGCACTGACGTCTGGGGTGCCGGCTAGAAAGGCGCTGGGCAACAAAGCTAAGGCTAGGGTCAGCATGAGACCTGGGGATCTTGTCAGTGATCTTTCAGGGACAACGTTGCAATCTTGATTCATGGTGCTGCGGCTCCTTGCCTTATCCGATTTAGCGTCATCATAGGAATACGGAGATTACTTTATTCTGAAGTAGACAGTCTAGGTAGTTCCGCCCATCCTTGCACCGGACTGGTGTCCTGAATCACGCCTACCGCGCTCGCAACTTCTGGTGAGGCGGCTACAGGAACCCTATCATGCAGCGCTTGAGCCCATAGCCGATGCTGTTTCGAACAGAGGGCTAACCGAGGCTCAGCCATCGAGATCTGTGGCCTGCTAACTGCTTGGAGGTCCGCGTGCTAAAAGGGCTGATCGGCTACTTCGTTGACTTCAGGGATGATGAAGAGTTTAAGGGGATGCTGTGGGCTGCGGCTTATGGCTTCTTCATCATGTTCGCGTGGTACATCCTGAGGGCCGTGCGAGATGAGATCGCGGCCGAAGACCGAGGCAACCTCCAGTACCTGTGGACTGCCGTGTTCTTGGTCATGGTCTTCGTAGCAGTTCCAGCATACTCGTGGGTAGCCTCTAGGTATTCTCGTGGCGTCTTTGTTCCCCTCGTGAATCGCTTCTTTATTGCTTGTCTAATCGGTTTTTGGGCGAGCCTCCTTTTCCTCCCAGTGGAAGCGCGCCCGTGGATTGATCGAGCCTTCTATGTGTGGGCGAGCATCTTCTCACTTTTTGTGGTAACAGTGTTCTGGGGCCTCGTAGCCGACTGTTTTGACAACGACCAAGGAAAGAGGCTTTTCGCCTTCATTGCTGTAGGGGTCTCTCTCGGAGGGATTTTTGGGCCGCTGGTTGGAGTCTTTTTGGCAGAACAGGTGCCAGTGTTCACCCTCCTTCTGATTTCGTGTGTGCCTCTTGAGACAGCTTCATGGTTTGCCGGGGCGTTGCACCGAAACTTTGAAACCGGTGGAGTTGAGGCTGTAGGTGAGTCAGGTCGGCCGCTTTCTGGTGGAGCATGGTCGGGGATGAAAGCAGTCTTCGCTTCGCGGTATCTCACGGGCATCGCCGCCTTTATCGCGTTAATGACATTCGCGTCTACCGTTCTTTACTTCGCACAGTCTGACATTGTGTACGAAGTAATGACTGATCGAGGTGAACGCAGAGCCTTTCTGTCGAAAATTGATCTGACCGTCAACATCCTAACGATTCTCTTCGAGGTGTATCTGACTGCGCGGATCTTACGCTGGCTAAATGTGGGGGTGACCCTGGCGTTGATCCCTGTGGCAATGTTTGTGGGCTTTGTTGCTCTAGGAGTCTATCCCACTCTGGTGACTCTAATGGTGGTTCAAGTGATCTATCGCGCGGGCCGTTACGGTATTACGAAACCAGCTCGGGAAGTGTTGTTCACTGTGGTATCACGTGAGGAAAAGTACAAATCCAAAGCCTTTATTGATGCAGCAGTGTACCGGGGCGGTGATTTGGTCAGTGGTTGGATCTACGCTGGGCTTGGTACGTTTATTGGGCTTTCACTCGGTACTATTGCCCTGATCGCAGCTCCTGTCATGGGTGTCTGGGCAATAGTTGCAATCGGCATCGGTGCACGTGGTGATGCTATGGCTGTGAGCGATGGGGATGACTTGGGTGACGCAGTTTCTGTCGGCTGAATCCGCAGATCGTAAGCTGCGTATCTGGCACCTTTTTAGGCTTTGCCGATGACACATACACGACGCCTCGTATTTCTCATTGTAGTTCTCGTGTCATGGGCTGTGCCGAATGATCTGAAGGGTCAGAACATCGATGGTGTGTCGGAATCACTCCTCCGGGAAGTAATGCCTGAGGCGGATCTCTTTTCCCCAGCGACGGGGGATCCTCTCGTAAAGCAGGCATATCGGGGTCAGGAACTCATCGGGTACGTCTTCATCACCTCTGATTTGCCTCCCGAGGAGTACGGGTATAGCGGTACGATCGAGACATTGGTGGGGATGAAGCTGGACGGGACACTCACGGGTATCAGAGTGACGAATTACCGTGAATCGTACATGAGCAGCATGGGCGATTTCCTTCGGCGGCCGGGCTTCCAGGAACAATACACAGGGAAGTACGTCGGCGAAGCATTCCGTGTGGGTGGAGATGTCGACGGAATCTCTCAGGTTTCCATCAGCGTCCGAGCACTTTCCCGTGGCATACGCAACACAGCTCGTCGTGTTGCAAATGCCTACTCGTTTGAAGTCGAATTACCAACGGGTACGGTAGAAGATGTGGTAGGACTGTCTTGGTTCGAGCTTCGCCGTCGAGGTGTTGTCGAGCGGCTTGAGGTGACTGAGCCAGGAGAGGGGTCTGCTGGCATCTCTATTGCACACATGTGGAGTGATAGGGTGGGAGAGTATCTCTTGGGTGAAGAGATGTACCAGCGCGCTTTAGCTTCTGTTGAAAGGCGTGGAGGTGCGGATCATCTCATGCTCTACACGGTGGACGGGCCGCGTCTCCGGCTTTTTGTCAGAGAGGGTTGGGCGATCGAACAGGGTGGAGACACGATCGACATCTCGCCTGAGAACATCGTGATGTTGGGCTTGACCTCAGGGGGTGTTTCCTACGGCGAGGCAACGATTACAGGGGTCATGATGGTCGAAGATACAGTCGACATCACGAGGCCGTTCACGTTCCTTTACGACCTCGGTTCCAGGCTAGGCTTCCACACGCTGGATTACACGACCCAGGAAGCGCGGATTATCATGGCCGAGGAAGCCGCCGCCGCCGAGGCAGAGGCGGAAGCTGAGCGTGCGGCAGCCGAAGAGAGGGCGGTCGCTGAGGCACTCGCGAATACCGACCTGCCCTCAACAACTGTCGAGGGAACTGCTCTAATCGACACCGCAGAGGCTGAGCTGGAAGGACCATCGGATTCCTCAGCTATCGCAGGCTCAGACGAAATTCTTCCAGGTGAAGGATTCAATTTCACATTAATCCAAGAGGAAACGCTTCTGGAGCGAATGCTCGCGAACACTTCTTGGGATCGTGTTGCGTTGATTTTACTCGTGCTCGCATTCGGGATGGCTGCATTCTTCACGAAGGTGACTTTGCTTCGCTGGGTTTCACTCGGTTTAACTCTGTTCGTTCTTGGATTTGTGGATGGTGGGTTCCTTTCGGTTTCTCATATTACGAGTGCGATATGGGTTGGTCCTTCAGTCTTTTTGGATGATCTACCTCTCTTGCTCATGGTCGTCTTCACGGTGG
>DCAZ01000135.1:2956-4394 GCA_002313925.1 Gemmatimonadales bacterium UBA1120 | reverse complement strand
AGAAGGATCAGGACCTGAATTCCACATAGCACTACGAGCAGGATGTTTGTCTGCCATACTTGGTTTAAGAATGCCATTCAACCTCCTATGAGTGAGTTGAAATTTTTGCAGAATTTTTTTTGAGGTCTGGGACTCCTAGCTCATTAAATGAAGAAGCACAGGGCATACCCAAGAACCAGCCCCTTAGCGAAAGCAATCCAAGCAAGGCCGTAATCTGAGATGCCCAGTTTTTTCTTCCACCACTCCAATTGCCGAACGTGCCAATCTATGACTGTCATACATCCCTCCTCAGAGTCATCTAAAATCGCCTGATCGGACACGCAAAACAGGGCTGGACAGCTAGGTGTGGCTGGATGCCACGGAGGGGGGGTGCTAGGTCAGCACGCTCACTCAACCATCAATCCCACCCGTAGCAGCAACAATCACTGTTATCACCGCCCAAAACACACCTAAACCCGCTAGGATGGAGCGTCCCAAGCTGAAGTTCCGAATCTCTAACTGGAGAATGTCTTCCACGGATACCGAAGCGTCACTCGGTTCAAGACTGCCACCGCTTCTTGTTGGAATGGTGCCTACAAGCTGATCGCCTTCGACCGATGGGTTCGCTAGTTCCACCTCCCCCTCTCCTCGCACGACCACGCGGACACGGTCAGGTTGCGTTGCTTCAATCACCCCACCCGGGCTTGTAGTAGCTACGCCTTGCCACGTATAACAAGCGGTCAGGTGTAGTACTAGGAAGAGCAGTAGAACGGCACGGAGGCGGTAGCGTGTCATGCCCTAATTCTGCTCCTCACCTTCTAGGTCGGGAGGACAGGGGTCGTAGGTGACAGTCTCGCCATCTTCAACCCACATACCGCACTTTCGACCCATGTTGACGGTGCCCCTCTCCATTAACTGACCGTTCTCGTAGTACAACTCAAGCGGTCCGTCCAACTCCCCGTCCTTGTGGATTACCTTCGTACTCAACTGACCGTTCTCGTAGTACAACTCAGATGGTCCGTCTTCCTCACCAGCCACGTAGTTAGCCCTGCTTCTTAGCTCACCATTCTCGAACCACGACTCGTAGGGGCCTTCTTCCAGACCGTTCTCGTAGGTGCCACGGCCTCTCAGGACACCACTTGGATAGAAGAATTCAAAACGACCTTCTCGTTGGCCGTCCCTATAGGTGCCTGTTTGGTATAGGGAGTCCTCTTCTGCAGCTCCTTCAGGATCGAAGTCCTCAAAGTCACCGTGGAGTCTTCCGTCTCTGAGATTGACCCTCAACACAAGCTCCGTTGAGTCGTACTCAGACATCCTGAAGGCTGGACCGCTATACGGCTCTAGCGTCTCTGGGTCTAGGTACTGGGGTCCCTGTCTAGACAACTCGTCCAGATTCCTTGGATCGGGTTCAGCACACCCAGACACTATCAGAGCGAGGGCGAGTAGCAGGGTTTTCTTC
>DCAZ01000135.1:0-2642 GCA_002313925.1 Gemmatimonadales bacterium UBA1120 | reverse complement strand
CGAGTAGCAGGGTTTTCTTCATACTAGAAAAATGCCCCTGACCTCAGAATATCCGCAACTTATTCGGGGGCTACCAGCCCCTACTGCACCACAACTACTCAGGTGAACGCTCTTAAAGTATTGAGCAGGGGGGGGAATCAACAGTCATTTCCCACTAGTATTTCAGCGTATTTCTGCTTCCAGACTGAGTGGTATTATGAGTAGTATTCTAAATCATGGCTCTCTATGAGTCCTATAAACCGTTGTTAACAAAGCACTTAGAGAAAGTGCTGTAGACTACGATGAAGAAGGTGCTTCTGTTGGCGTTTGGTCTTGGAGTGGCCATTTGGCTCAACTATCAGAAGAGTGTGGACCGTGCACTCCAAAGAGCCTGTGATGGTGGTACGATGGAGGCCTGTCTAGACCTCGGAAACAGGTATAGGGACAGGTATCGAGATGGCGAGGGCATTCCTCAAGATTTTGCTCAAGTAGCCAATCTCTATGAAGAAGCTTGCAACGGCGGCGAGATGCTGGCCTGTAACAACCTCGGTGTTAGATACCACCGCGGTGAGGGCGTTATCCGAGACATGGACCGAGCTGTTACCCTCTACGAGCAAGCTTGCGATGGTGGAGCCATGCCAGGCTGCCTCAACCTCGCGAATAGATATCAAGCCTCTAATGGCGTCACTCGCAACCTCACGCGCGCCGCCGAGTTTCATGAGCAAGTATGTAATGGTGGAGTGATGCGTGGCTGCACGAACCTCGGGAACATGTACCGAGCCGGTGGCGGGGTTACCCAGGACTTTGACCGGGCAGTGGATGTGTATGAGCAAGCATGCGATGGTGGCGACATGCGTGGCTGCACGAACCTCGGGAATATGTATCAGGCTGGTGATGGTATTACTCAGGATCTCAGTCGCGCGGCCAGCCTGTACGAGCGAGCCTGTGACGGTGGCTGGGAACGGGCTTGTTCTGAGGATATGAAATGAAGGACCTCGGGACACCAGCTGATCCTCAACTCTCGCAGGGGACGATCTCCATCACTTTACTCGTTGAGGTTGTGGCTGTGGTCGTCGTTATGGCGGGACTAGTCTTCTTACTCACCTCCCATCTGGAATGGACCCTTGGATGGATCTACTTGAGATGTTTTCTCACGGCGGCGGCCATCAACTGGGTATGTGTGCTGCGTTGGAATCCGGTGCTGATTGCCCGGCGTATGGGCTTCGGAAAGGGAACGAAATCGTGGGATCTAGTATGGCTTGTACTGTGGACGCCCGTACTGATTGCAGTCTATGTCGTAGCGATAACGGAATCGGGTTGGGTATCGATGACACTGGATGGGGCTTGGGTGCTGGGTCTGTTGATGTTCATTGCAGGATGGTTCCTTCTCACCTGGTCCCAGGTCGTGAATCCGTTCTTGGAGAAGACAGTGCGTATCCAGACCGATCACGGACATCGTGTGATTGAGGTGGGTCCCTACGCCCATGTGCGCCACCCCTTTTACGTTGGCATCGTACTGTATTTGTTTTCGACACCATTAATGCTGATGTCAAATTGGGCGTTCATCCCAGCCGTACTCGCCTTGGTCGGTCTGGTAATTCGCACGATACTGGAGGATCGTACGCTCTATCGGGAACTCCCTGGTTATGCTGACTACAGCACGCGAGTTCGAGCCCGCCTAATCCCTGGTATCTGGTAGGTGAGATTTAGATTCGGATAGCTATTTCGTCTCACCTCTAGCGTCTTTCCTCCCAAGCAGCGGTTTGCTCTTGCACAATCTGGACGAGATCTCCCATCGCCAGATTGACGTCAACTAGGTGGAGCCCCCACTGGGGAGTGATGTCACCGACGATGTCATCCACACGATCGTCAGACGGATCACCATGAACGGTTATCTCGAGATATGTCGCGTGTTCGTTTGCGGTGCATTCAGCACTCAACAGTCCAGGAACAGAGACGAACGGCGTTTCGATGGCTGCTCCTGACGAGACCCAGGGACTGGTCCGCCTCGGTCCCGCGATTGTCGCACCACCGGACGATAAATAGGCATGTGTTTCACTGTTTCCCCCTCCCAGCGCCGCTGGATTCGTGCACGCCCCGGTCAGGGTCGGTTCCAACGTTTGACCGAACAACGTGTTCTGGGGTGGAGGCGCCGTGGATCGGAAGGATGCGTACGTGATCACACAGCCGGTTTGGCCTGCAGAACGGCAGAGCGGAATGTTCTGAAACGATCCGCCGGTGTCTTCTCCTGCTGCAACAGTCACAGTAGAGCCCAGGAGAAATGCTGAAATCATCTGGTCCTGGACTGGATGTCCTTCGATCTCATCACGAATCAACCGCGTGAGGATATAAGAACCCTGGGAGTGGCCGATAAGCACAAAGCCTCTGCCACCGTTGTCGTATTCTAGGTAGTGCTGAAAGGCGTCTCGCACGTCGTTATAGGCCAAACCCTGTTCAAGATCTCTCGGTCCGCCACCAGCGAACGTCGCCATTAAGCCGGCAAGGGTGACCTGCCGATAGCTTGGTGCGTAGGGTCGGCATACTGACGCAAAGCGCGCAAACTGCTGCTCGATCACCCGGAGTTCAGCCGCATCAGGTGTCATGTCACTGTTTGTGCTCTGATCAGTGGAGACAGTCGGGTAGACATAGAAGCAGTCGATCGG
>DCAZ01000080.1 GCA_002313925.1 Gemmatimonadales bacterium UBA1120 | reverse complement strand
GGCTTCATTCAAGTACGTGTAGTCCGCCGAATACAACTCAAGCGCGCTGCGATCCTCACGAACCAGACCATTGAAGAACAGTTCGGTCTCCCTCAGCATCGCGTCGGCAAGCTGTTGGTAAAAATCCGGAAAGAACAGTCGGTCGGGGTGGACTTTGTCCAAGTCCTCCAAACGGAGCCACTGACTCGCGAACCGCGTCCCTAAAGCTTCTGCCCGTGAATCTTTGAGCATACGCCTGACCTGAGCAGTTAACCCGCTCTCTTCAGATAATTCACCCTTTTCGGCCGCGGCCAATAACTCAACATCTGGCGGAGCGCCCCAAAGGAAAAATGAGAGTCGAGATGCCAAGTCAATATTGCTTACCTTGTAGCTTTCCCCCGTCTGCACCCCACTGGGTGCCTCTTCAAGCCTGAACACGAAGTCAGGACTAGCCAGCATGGCTTCTATCGCTGTCCGCACTCCAAGCTCGAAACCCCCGCCGGCAAATCCCAGTTCGTAGAAGGACATTAATCCCTCAAGGTCCGCCTGTGTGAGTGGCCGGCGAAAAGCCTGAGGACCCAGTCGGGATATAATTTCTTCCGCACACGTGGGTGCTTCCTCCGGAGTAAGCGGCCGGCAACTGAATACTCGTCTCCGACTCGGAGTCTCTGAAACACCAGTGGGCTCGTGGGGACCTGTGATAGCTAGATCTTTGAGGTGAGCAAGTGCTGTGACTCCATAACCGCTTACCCCAATCTGCCTATCGCTTAGCGACCACTCATGAGGTGAAACCACATCCTCCCTAGGGCCCTCGGCTTGTCTCAAGAAAACTGCACTCACCCGGCGTGGACCCGCACGCACAAAAATCGGCTCACTTTGCATGTTTGCGCCGTTCGGATCTGAGACGTTCATGAAGCGGTCGACCCAATAGAGTGCGACGCGCTCACCGTCAATCGAGATCTCGATCTGCTCGTCCCTAGAAGTGCCGCCGAAAAATCCCCCGGTCGTGGTATGTTCAAAGGCCATCTTGAATACATAGTCGCCGTCAGCCGGAAAGGTGTGCATGGCCGAGATTCCACCACGCGTCCCGAACGGTGCACCCTCTACCTGATCCCACTGGGAAACATACCCCCCATTTGTGTACGTCTTCGAGGACGGGAGTACATTTGGATCTCCGACAGCGAGTCGGCTAATCTCAGCAGCGGCACGGAAGTACGTACCAAGCAACATCGGCGAAAGCATCTGAGCGTCAGCGATATTGTCGAAATTCGCACTCTTAGTATCGAGTGGGAGGTAATCACCAGCATCTATCTCTAGGTCGAGCAGTTCAAGAATAGAGCGCCCATACTCGGCCTGGTTTAGCCTTTGAAAACTGCGTCCCCCCGGGTTTGGGTTCGCTACCGCTGCAGCATCCATGCTGGATTCGAGGGCCAGGACAAGCGATAAGAGTGTATCTCCAGCAGGACGCCGCGCACCCGGTGGCGGCATCATCTCCGCTCGGAGCTTCCGGATCATCTTCTCTGACAATTCAGCGTTCCGTTCCGGAGCTGAAGCATCAAACTGCTCAAGCGACATGTTGCCAGTCATTCTGCGGTCGTTATGGCACCGTACACAGTACTGTCCAACAACCTCGGTGTGGTCGATATCCGTCTCCGTCGACCCTGTATAGCTCCCCAAGTTCAGGTGCACAAACTCGGGCGATGACTCCAGTGGCGAATGGGGCACATAGGCTTCACCACCGATGAGCACTAGGGTAAAACCCAAAACCGCAGAGACGCCGGCCAAGGTCTTCATACATGTCCTCTGAGAGGGATCTTGCTTGTTAGCATAGGATTTTCCAAATGTATTATAGGTAGGAGAGTCCTCACCAGCCACAAGAACTACTACAAATGGCAGACCATCAAGCCACCAGATTTTGGCAAGAGAGGGAGTCGACAGTATGATCCTTAGGCATCCAGCCTGGGAGTGATCTCGGAGGAGATATAGTGAAAACTGAAGTCTGGAGAGCTTTTAGTGTCGCTGCTGTCATGGTTGTGATGACATCGCTATTTGTGGTGGCCCCTTTGCCCTTGGTAGCACAGACCCAGGAACTCCCTCAGGTAACGACAGAGCGCATGACCGTGTTCGTTGAAACTCACATAGCAATTAGCGAGCAGCGGGACGACTTTCACGCGGAGCTCGGCCGCACGCACGAACTTCAAGAGCGTGAACGCATACGAGCCCGTTTTCAGGAAAGAACTCAAGAGATCCTTGCTGAAAACGAGATGACTCAGCTCGAATATGATGAAATTACGCTCGTGATCAGCATTGATGAAGAACAGCGCTTAGTTTTTGAGCGTATGCTAGAAGAACTCTCTAGCGGCGGAGGTTCAGGCCAGCGGACCGACTAAGCGATCAGCAAGACAAGCAGTTGTGATTGTTCTTAGCACCTAGGCTTTCCAGCAACGAGATTGTCTCCGGGAATGGACTGATCCGTTGCTGTGGACCGTTCGCCATATCAACCGTTGTCTGCCCTCGGCGGCTAATAAACGTCACATCAGCACCTTGCTGGACCAGGTAATGGATAAGTTCGTTGTCACCGCGAGCTGCTGCATGATGAACCGGACTGTAGCCGTTATGGTCTCTAGCGTTTACATCTACCCCTAGTTCTCCGACCAAGTATTTCACCGCAGGTACCCAACCATCTGGCACATGCCGATGTGAATTGCCTGCATATCCCTCTCCATACCCAACCCCACTTGCAGCGTGGATGGGAAACACTCCTGGACCACCATCAGGAACAGGTGTTAACCCCGAAGGATCTTCGCTCGAACTGGCCCCACCACGTCCACGGCCAGGTGGTTTCAGTGTTGGAACCCCGTAATCTGCCCCGTACTCCACAAGAAGCTTCATCGCGTCGACATCGGTAGCGTAAGCTGCGCGCCAGAAAGGAGTTGCACCAATTGTGTTCACTCGGAGCAGGTCGAAAGTGTAGGACATGTACCAAATGTGCTTCCTGAGCCTGACATTCGGATCTACACCAGCTTCTAAGAGCCTCTTCATCACATCTAGGTACGTCGCCTCCTGCTGACGATACGCGTGCTGTTGAGGATACCGGGATTTGGGCGCCCAGTGTGTGTTCAGGGACGAAAAGAGTGGTGTTGCACCAGCATCACTAGCGACTGTTGGGTCCGCACCGTGATCAAGGAGTAGCAGCGCTAGATCAAAGTGCCCGTTTATTGTTGCCATTAAGATCGGGCTAGTGCGGTCTCCGTCGCTTACCTGATTGATGTCCGCTCCGAAATCTACAAGAGCGAGTACAATATCGACGTGACCTTCGCGTACCGCATGGAGTAGCGGTGTAAGCCCGCCCTGCCTGCCTACCAACTCCGTGTAACCAAGTGGAGCTTCCAGCTGAGCACCAGGTTGCTCTTCCCGCTCTGGGGCATCCGATACGCTCGTCAGGGAGCGCTGAACTTGCTGGGCTGCCTGCACCGCTGCGCGCACCTGGCTGGGCTCTGGCCGCCAACTAGGCCCTCCCATTGCTGCAGATTTGAAGACCTCCAGCATTTCGTTACGAACCGCGCGCGCCGTTCGGTCTACCTCATCTAGCACAGGAATGTCGACGACCTTCGTCGTCAGTGAAGCATCAGCTCCACTCGAGAGCAACACATGCACGACATCCAGATGGCCGGCTGAAGATGCAAAAATTAAAGGTGTTTGGCCCCAAGTCGATTCACGTACATCTACATCCACACCATGGGCTATTAAAGAAGACGTCAACCCAACCTCTCCGGCAGCTGCAGCGAAGTGGAGTGGGGTAACCTTACCCGTCTCAGTTTCAGCTCGTGGATCAGCCCCTGCCTCAAGGAGACTCGAGGCAACCCCTCTGGAACCCTTCCTCGTCGCCAAATGAAGAGGGGTATAACCGCCTATACGCGTCACAGCCTCAAGGTTTGCACCAGCTGCGACAAGCAGCGAACTCATTTCTGTATGCGCGTTTTCTGCGGCCCAGTGGAGCGCGGTCATACCATCTGCGTGAGCAGCGTTCACATCTGCTCCCCCACTCAAAAGCAAGCGCACCTCGTCGAGATCCCCCATCATCGCTGCATCGGCGACTGGTGAGTCTCCGGGTGTGCCCGCAAGAATCAGCAAGCTAAAGCATAGTAAGCCCGCAACCTTCAGATTTACCTCACGCCCTATCAATGCTCGCTCCTCAGCTATTAGTAGACAAAGGCACCGGCATCGACAATGAGAACTCCCCACTGCTGTCTCCGAAGTTCTCCAAGTCATCAAGCCCGAGATCATGGAGCAAGCTCAGCATTATGTTGGCCATTGGAGTCCCGTCCGGAGCCTTTAAGTGGAGATTTCCAGGGTTGTGCCCCCCTGCACCCCCGAGAACGATCAAGGGGCAACGTCGGTGGTTGTGGAGATTTCCATCCGCCATCGGTGACCCATATATGATCATCGTGTTGTCCAGCAGATTACCGTCGGCTTCTTCAACGCTCGCGAGGTTGTTCAAGAGGTAGGGGAGTAGACTCGTGTGGTACTTATTGATCTTAAAAAACTCAAGAATTGCCTCCTCACGTCCTCCGTGGTGTGAAGCTCCATGGAACGGCCGATCAGTGCCGCTCTCCGGGTACACACGACCAGAAGCGTCCCGACCAGTCTTGAAGGAAAACACACGAGTAACGTCTGATGCAAAAGCAAGAGCCTGAAGGTCAAACATCAGCTTGATGTGCTCTTCGAAAGAGTCAGGCACACCCGCAGGAGACTCAGGTAGCTCACGAGATTCTCCATTCATGTTCCGGGCTTCAATTGCCTGGATACGTCGCTCCAATTCGCGGACGTTATCCAGATAGCGGTCCAACCTAGCGTGGTCCGTGGGTCCTAAGTCTTTCCTAAGAAAAGCAATTTCTTCCGTAATCCAATCAAGTATACTCTTATTCGTCTTCCTGCGAGCTGCGCGTTCTTCTGCAGTCCCACCTGCCCCGAATAGCATCTCAAACGCCACGCGAGGATCCCGGATCATTGGGAGTGGTTCACTCGGTGATTCCCAGCTTATCGAATCTGTATAGGCACAGGCGTAGCCATAAGCGCACCCACCAGATTGATCTACCGGTTCAATACACAGCTGCATTGACGGAATCGATGTCTCCTGACCAAATCGCTGCGCACACAGTTGGTCAAAAGATGTTCCAGCGTAAAGGTCCGAACCCCTGGTTTGCTTTGGGTGAGACTGGGTGAGATAGACTGCACTCGATCGGAAGTGGTCACCCCCAATCTCGGGCGGCTCGAATGCCTCGGCCATCTTAACATCAGTGTTACTGATAATCGTCAAATAGTCGCGGAAAGACTCGAGAGGGCTAAGCGCACTGGGCGCTAAGTCAAAGTCACGCCCAACTTGGGCAGGGGACCACAAGTTCTGGGTAGCACCCCACTCGTTACATCCAGCAGCTCCATGGACCATCTCAATTGCAATCACACGGGTCGGATCTGCCTCCGGCAATGCCTTTGACCACACCCTACCAGCTGGGATCATCGCATCCAGAAAAGGTAGGGCAATCGAAGCACCGACACCTTTCACGAATGTACGGCGCGGTATCTGCTTTCCCGTGACAAAATTCATATAACTTGTCTCCTCACAACTAATTTGGCAGATCTTGCAGCTGATTGTCGACCACGCTTGCCACTTGCTGAACCTGAAACGCCTCGCTTTCAACCACCCCCAGAATAAAAGCGGACATTCTGTATCCCTCGGTAGCAGCAGCCCGGGTTATCGATCGAACAGTTGGCTGATCATAGTATTCTACCCTTCTTCCCAGGGCGTACGCCATCAAGTTTTCAGTAAATGTACGAATCAGGGGTATTGGCCGCTTCAAAAGCGCATCCTTAAGCTCTGATGGATTTGAAACAGGCGTACCGTCATAGAGTTCTCCCCTCGTGTCGAGGGGCATACCATTCTCGCGTATCCGCCACCGGCCCGTGACATCATAGTTGTCGAGTGCGAGACCAATTGGATCAATAAACCTATGACAGGAATTACAGGTAGGACTTGTTCTGTGTAGCTCCATACGTTCACGAGTAGTCAGCATCCTTCCCGCTTCTGAGCCTTCAGTTTCCTCAAGATCTGGAATTCCCGGTGGTGGGGGCGGTGGGGGCGTACCCAGAAGAACCTCCATGACCCACTTCCCTCGAAGCACAGGGGATGTGCGATTCGCGTGAGAGGTCAGCGTGAGGATACTGCCATGCCCCAAAACCCCTCTCCTATGATCATCCGCATGTACAATTCGACGGAAATGATCACCCACAACACCTGTAATATTGTAGTGCCGAGCCAGCCGTTCGTTCACGAACGTGTAGTCCGCTGAATAGAGGTCTAAAATACTTCTATCCTCACGTACTAAATAGTTGAACAACAGCTCTGTCTCTTGCCGCAT
>DCAZ01000011.1:1757-12928 GCA_002313925.1 Gemmatimonadales bacterium UBA1120 | reverse complement strand
TTACCAATGTTGGTAAGGACGCTGTTCGTAAATCCTGTTGACGGAACCTGTGGAACGTTAAGCAGTGCGTCGTTTGTGATCTGTTTGTAATACGTGAAGCTCGTTTCAATCCGGTTGTCCCACCACGAGGCATCAGCTCCGTATTCGAGCTCTTCTGTAACTTCTGGACCAACAGCGTCGTTCCCTACGTTCTCCGGAACAAAAGCTGGATTTCCTGCCAAACCTACTGGACTCCATGTCCGCACAGCGTCGAACGCCCCAGGTGCTCGACCCGAACGCCCAAAAGCTGCTCGCAATTTCATCTCACCGATGTCAGGGTAGAAAGACTCGTCGGATACGATCCAAGAAGCGCTGGCTTTTGGATAAACCTGCAGGCCGAACCCTTTACCAAAGGCACTGTTACCGTCTACCCGCGTGCCGACCGTCAAAAAGTACTTGTCTGCGATGTCGAAAACATTTTGGAAAAAGAAGCCTGAATTCCAGATCTTCTGCCGTACCTCAAATCCCTGGGTGATGGAGGCAGAATTCACTGTCGGCGCAGCCGCTCCAGGGAAGTTTTCACCAAACGCCTCGACCGTGCGCTCGTCTACGCCAGTGGCCTGCCCGCCCCACGAGAAGTTCGATCGAATGGGCACTTCCATTCCAAGCAAGTTGGCTGTGATGCCAAACGTGACCGTGCCAACGTAGTCAAACGAGAGCACCCGACTTTGGAACGTGTTGTTCAGCAGCGCACCCAACGGGACCTGCTTCCAAGCAAACGGCCTGAGGTTACGATGCTCTTGTTGGCTCCAGTCGTAGCCAACTGTGAGCCGGTTCGTGAGGTTTTCCATCGGCGCGTAGGTAATTACTCCGCCGGTAGTCATGCGCTCAACACCCTGATCGAGCCTCTGATCCATGAGTTCATTGAGAACAGCGGGGTCACCTGTACCAAAGTAGTTACGTTCCGCCCGGAACGCGTTCAGCGTGATGCCCTGGGCGTTATTCTGCCCGTTTGTCATGGTCAACAACTGGTTCACGTATGCAGTGTTCCACTGTATGGTCATGTTCTCAGCGGGAGCCATAGTAAAGTTGCCACGAACGGCATATTTCTCTTCGGTGTCGTTTGTCAGATAGCCCTGCTGGTCAACAAAGGACCCTGAGATGAAGTACCGTAGGTCCTGGCCGCCGCCCCTGACTGAAAGATTGTAGTGCTGTGCGTAAGACTGATTGGCGTACTCTCCACAGGTATAGATTCCCGTGCACAGCCAGTGCTCCATGTTGTTATATGGTACACCTGATCCCACAACGCCGAACTCCCGACTCCAGGACTTGCCGCCCTGGAGTTCTGCAGTCCAGACAGGGGTGCCCTGGGTACCCCTCTTCGTAAAGACCTGGATGACACCTGCCGAGGCTTCGGTCCCGTAAAGCGTAGTAGCGGCTGATCCTTTAATAATCTCAATTCGCTCGATGTCGTTGGGATTGATGTTGTCGAGCGGGCTGACCGCGACGTTTGCACTACGACCACCACGTCTGTCGGGTGGATTGATGTCAGGAAGGGGCTCACTTCGAATCCGAACACCATCAATGTACACGAGGGGATGGTTACTCAGGGAGACACTACTCTCGCCTCGTAGCCGGATGATCTTACTCTGTCCAATAGTTCCGCCCCCATACACATCGAGCCCTGGAGCCGCAGCCTGTAAGAGATCAGATACTAGTACCGGTCGCTCAGGCAGGTTCGGAACGTCAATCTGTGATACCGTGTTCCCGATCTCCCGACGCCTGGCCGCTCCGGCTGTACCAGTGACCACAATCTCATCGAGACCAAGTGCCACGGACTGCATCGAGAAGTCGGCCTCAACCGTCTGGCCAGCAGCCACAGAAATCTGTCCAGTCACCGAGCCAAGACCGATCCGTTCAGCCGTCAACTCATACGTACCAGGTGGAACATTGAGCAGAATGAATCGCCCATTCTGCCGAGTAAGAACACCAAGGCCGGTTCCCGGCAGGTAGACCTGTACCTCACTGAGCGGAGCACCCGTCTGACCGGCGGTCACCTGACCGACGATCTGGCCGTTTTGAGCTTGAGCTTCCACTGAGATAGTTACGAGTGCCATCAGCACAGCCAAAGCCGTGCCCACGAAAACCCGATTAGCGCCCATCAATACGCTCCTTCCCCTGGTAGTCGGAGTCCTGTGCTCCTTGAGATACCAGCGATGGGGAGCACGAAATGTTAAGTGGAAACGCACAATACCTGAGCAGTTTCCTTATAGTCAAGTGAACCCCTTGAGTACACTACCAATACTCAAATCGCTACAGAAATCTCTTGGGCTTCCATAAACTGGTAGCCGCAGATCACCCGATTGGAATTGAGAAGAGGGTTAGCAGAAATTCAGGAGGGTCATCGTCTGGAGTCGTCGGTGCTGGGTTGATGACTTCTAAGCCAACGAAAATCAGGGCGGCGGCGGCTACTGTACCTGACACAACCCCCACGGTCTTGAACCCGTCCAGCACCCGCAAGTGAGCCGAGATGATCCCATCATGGGGAACGCGAATCGACTGACCCAGGCTAAGGGTATGAAATCCCTGTTGGCGACTCGCAACTGGAACACGCAGCACGAGTGCATCATCCTCAATACCAACAAGAGTACCTTGCACGACAGGGGTGGGGGCTTCCCCGGCGGGGATTTCACTTAATTCGGGGACGTCTTCAGGGTCAACAAAAAGTCGAAGATCCGCCCCCACCGGAGCAGCCGAAAAATCCGTTGGCAAATAATTATAGCAACCCTGTAGACCGATGACTAAAATCCAAAACAAGATTGGAAATCTCGATCTTGATCTTCCCACCAAACCAATGTGTGTCTGAGGGTCTCGATTCATCACCTAACTCGTCTGGAGACTACAAGGTATCTCAACGAACGCGCTCCTGCGCACGAGGACAGCACTCCCGATAAGCGCCACAATATGTTGATTGTTCTTTATGTCAAACCCTGGCTTTCGGGTATTGAGCAACATGAGCCGAGTTACTTCAAGAGGTTGTCCCAAGCCTAGAAATACCTGCATCTTTCCACCTCACCAGATAACTTTATGGGGGAGTCTCTTGAACCGTAGAGCGCTACCGAGAGTGGCTGTGGTCATTAACCTAGTACTCGTTCTCGCCGGCTGCTTCAATTACGTGCCGACAGATTTTACCACCGTACCGGTCGGCGAAGACATCCGGCTCATCGTAAGCCGGGAGAGAGTCCCAGATCTCAGCGAACTCACCCTTCAGGACGATCCTGCTCCTGTTCTAGAGGGTACGCTCGAAAGAAGAGAAGATGCATCCCTAATCGTGCGCATCCCGGTCGGGAGGCGTGCGGAGGGATTCCATAGCGTGGCTCTCGGACAGGCGATCCATGTCCCCCCCGATGCGATCATCTCGGCCGAACTCCGAGTGCTGGACGGATTCAAGACCGCGGGAATCATTGCAGGAACGATCGCGGGCGGCGTGACCCTGCTCTTGTTGGGCATGGACGCGATAAGCGATCAAGCCCCCCTCCCCCAACCAGATCCTCCCGACTTCCGTATGAGACTTATTTCGATCCCAATCGGATAATCGGCTGGACTGGGAGGGCGAGCAGGCCCTGTTCATCGCGCGATAGCTACTCCGATAGATATGGCATTAGGCCTCGTTCCCGCTTGCACCCAGAAAACGCCATGAGTATTCTATGCGCGGTTGTTAGATGTCTGAGAGGTAACGAAAAGGATTGTCGAATAGGCTTTTCCTGGGTTCGATCGAGGCCGTACGGGCTAAGATCCGATCACCAGATGGTGCACATGTCTATCCGATAGGCACGTTCCCGCGGTGATATCTCAACTGAGTGCTGAGCGCGTTACTCCATAATTAAGGATGAGTATCCATGAGTATTCCTAAGTTTGTCACCGGTGTGGTCCTGATCGCTCTGACGGCGTTTCTCGCCATACCTGTCCAAGCCCAGAACGGCCAGATTGTCGGTCAGGTGACCGATGCACAGTCGGGCCAGGCCCTCAGTGAGGTCCAGGTTTACATACCTGGCACCGGGCTCGGGTCCCTCACACGGCAGGACGGTCGCTATATTCTGCTCAACGTGGTGGCAGGCACATACGAACTCAGCGCCGAACGCATCGGTCTCGGGTCCATGACGCAACAGGTCACTGTCGGCGCAGGCCAGACAGTCCAGGCCGATTTCGCGATGTCGTCGGTAGCACTCGGACTCGATGAGATCATCGTCACCGGTACAGCCGGGGCGTCGCGGCGGCGTGAGATCGGGAACGTGGTTTCTCAGCTCAATGCCGTCGACGTACCGGACGCACCCCTGAGCATTACCGATATGCTCCAAGGAGTTGCACCGGGCCTCGAACTATACGGCGGCGGCGCGGTCGGCCAATCTAAGATCATCCGGCTCCGTGGCGTTAACAGCGCGGCGCTCAACGATCACCCGATGATCTATGTGGACGGCGTGCGCATCAGGAGCAGGCCGTTTCCGGACGCGAACCCGCCCGACCGTCGCGGCGGCCGGAGTGGCAACATCGCGATCAGTCCACTCGACCAAATCAACCCCAGTGACATCGAGCGGATCGAGATCATCAAGGGCTCGGCAGCTACCACACTCTACGGCACCGAAGCCTCGGGCGGCGTGATCCAGATCTTCACGAAGCAGGGCAGAGAGGGTGCGCCCACGTGGACCGCAGAGGTCACGACAGGGACCCAGTGGGCCCGCCAGTTCGGCGTCGACGACTCCGGTCCTTCCTACCAAGGAGAGACTGACGTCTCGTACAACTTCATGGAGCACTGGCTGTGCACCGGGGTCCTTACTTGCGGTGATTATGCGAACCAGGCCTACAACCAAGGCTACTTGCTCTCCGTCCGTGGGGGCACGTCAGACGTCAACTATTTTGTCTCCGGATCGTTCGGAGACCAGCAGGGCTACCAGACGAACGACACCGAGAAGGCATACACGACCCGCGCGAACCTCACCTTCTCTCCGGCGGCCAACCTGAGTGTCCAGTGGAACACGATGTACTCGAACACCATGCAAACCCACACCGGCGGACAGAACAACGCTCAGGGCATCACGCTGAACGCGTTCCGCCAGGAGCGGAACTACTTCGGCACGGGTGACCCAGCTGCTCTCGATGAACTCATGGATCAGAAGATCGCTGAGGACGTCGAGCGCTTCACGACGGGCATAACGGTGACGTACTCCCCAATCGCCAACCTCACGAACCGCTTCGTCGTCGGCTACGACTGGGGGGCGCGCGAACACAGGAACCTCCGGCCGTTCGGTTGGATGCAGACACCGGAGGGCAAGCTCCTTAACAACACATTCCAGAACCGCGTGCTCTCACTCGACTATGTCGGATCGTACTCGCTTGATATCATGGACCAGTTGACTGCCAACATCTCGTGGGGCGGCCAGGCGGTCGGCGATGACGTGCGCTCCATCGAGGGCTTCGGGGAGAACTTCCCCGGCGCCGCGGATCCGACGATCAACTCGGCGGCATCGACAATTTCATTTGAGAACCGCACGAAGATTTGGAATTCAGGCTTCTTCTTCCAGAATGTCTTCGATATTTCGAACAAGTACTTCCTCACAACCGGCGTGCGTATCGACGGTAACAGCACCTTCGGTTCAGGCTTCGGGCTCGCAGCGTATCCGAAGGCCAGTTTTTCTTGGATTGTTTCAGATGAGTCCTTCTACCCCGACATCGGTGAGATGAAGGTGCGCTTCGCATACGGTCGGTCTGGGCGTGCACCGGGACCGTTCGACAAGGTCCGCACGTGGTCCCCGCAGGGGCTCGCTGGTATCCCAGCCTTCGTCCCGGCGAACGTCGGTAACCCCGACATCGGTCCGGAGGTCACCACGGAGATCGAGGGAGGCTTTGATGCCTCGTTCTTCGATAACCGTGTTTCCGTCGGGTTTACGTACTACGACCAAGTCACGGACGACGCACTCTTCGGGATCCCGCAGCTTCCTTCCAGCGGCTTCTCGAGCAGCCGGCGCACCAATATCGGGAAATTGGGGAACAAGGGCCTGGAAGCAGAGGTCCATGCCACTGTCCTGCAGATGGGTGACTTCAGCGTCGACCTGGGCTTGAGCTACACCACAAACGAGTCCGAGATTCTTGAGCTGAACGACCCAAGCCTGGAGAATAGCTACCGCAAGGTCGGTTATCCGATCCGCCCGGTTACGAACGAGTTAATCTCTAACCCCACCGCGATAGCGAATTCGAACAGCGACGTGATATTCTGCCAACCGTCGATGCCGTGCTACCAAGGGCAAGGAACGAGCGCGAGTCAGTACTTCTACGGCTCCAACCTGCCTACAAAGTTTATCAACCCTTCAATCTCGGTCCGGCTACCCGGGGGCATCTCGCTGGCCGCCCGCGGCGAATACAAGGGCAACTTCTACATGAACGAGCAGGTGTTCGCGATCGGTCGTAGCGTGCGGTCGCCGCTCTGCTACCCCTACTATGTCACTCCGGGGACCTCGAATGAACTGAAGCCGGACATCCCGGCAATCTGGTATGCGCGCTGCAACCGAGCCGATTCCGAGGGCTACGTTTGGGATGCCTCATTCTTCAAGCTGCGCAGCGCGTCAGCGAGTATCCCGATGAACTTCCTGTTCCCGGAACGGTTCAACACTTCGACGCTGACGATCGCGCTCAACAACTCATACCTCTGGATGAAGGAGATGCCCTTCATGGATCCAGAGACAAGCGCGGACCCAGGTGGTGGCCCGCAACAAGCATTCAATTTCGAGGAGACGGTGCCCCCACCGATCTCGTTCCGTATTTCCCTCCGGGTCACCTTCTAAGGATAAGCGACAATGAAAGCGAAAATGATGAATAAGAGATTCGCGATGGGCGTCGCTCTCACGGCTCTAGTGGCATTCACTGGAGCGTGCGATGTGGTGAACCCTGGACCGATCCAAGACAAGTTCCTCGTCGAGGAAGAGTCACGTGAGGGACTAGTGAACGGCTCACAGCGCCAGCTGGTCGTGGCACTCGCGGGACCCAGTGCAATCGCGCGATCGGGCGCGCTCGTAGCCCGTGAGCTGATGCCGGGCGGCCAGATTGGATCACACGGCCACAGCCCGACACAGCAGGCCGGTCATCTCGATCCAGGTACAGGAAGCGTGTTCTCGACGCTTCAGACGGCACGCTTCATCGGCGAGAAAGCAATCGATCTCTTCGCGGAAGCGGGGGGGGTCAGTGGCGATCTCGTCGCGCAAGCTAACATCTGGGCGGGATACTCGAACCGCGTCCTCGGCGAGCACTGGTGTCAGGGTGTAATCGACGGCGGTCCGGCGTTTGACGCGACCGAGTACCTAACCCGAGCTGAGGGTCAGTTCTCAACTGCAATGAGCAGCGCGGCCGATGGCACCCTCAAGATGGCCGCGCAGGCTGGCCGGGCACAGGTTCGTGCCTACCTCGCGACATACGGGAAAGCGACCTGGGCCAACGCAGCTTCAGACGCAGCTTCAGTGCCCACCAGCTTCGTGTTCAATGCGGTTACAGACGGGGACAACTCAAGCACGCGTAACTCGCTGTACTATGCGATGGCAGGCATTCCGTACGGGTCCTACTCGTTGTGGGGCACGTACTACGGCAACCAGCCGGATCTCACTCAGGCCCAACCGCACACCGAGACCGGGGGCTTCGGCTTCCCACTCGCGGGCACTGGTTACTACGAGACCTCGGGAGATCCCCGCATTGCCTGGAAGGCGGACCACCTCCCGTGGGCGGCTGGCTCACTCGACGGGTACGGTCAGGTTTACCGTCAGATCCAGACTAAGTACGCGGGTGTAAGCTCTCCCGTCCGCCTCGCCGGTGGAGGCGAGATGCGCCTCATCGAGGCCGAGGCGAAACTCGCCGGCGGTGATTGGGCAGGCGCTATGACGATTATCAACGCCCTCAGGGCGACCTACACCACGGACGCCACGACACAGGTGGCGGCTGGTCAGCCAGTTGCCGCGGTGACCGCGGCGGATGCGACAGAGGCTTGGACGCGTCTCAAGCGTGAGCGCGCAATCGAGCTCTTCTACGAAGCCCGCACCATGCCCGACCACAAACGCTGGGCCCAGAACAGCACTCCTGGTGACCTCGAGCTACCGAACTTCGAGGCGCTCTCCGCACTCTTCAGCACGTGGCCGCGCGGCCTGGATGCAGCACAATCCGGCATTAGCGGGTACACCGGGCGTCAGCTCTGCTACGATATCCCGAACAGCGAGCGGTCCTTGAACACGAACCTCGAAGAGGTCGGTTGATCGATTAGGTGGTTGAAGGAAAGTATGTAGCATCGCCGCCCCCTGCTCTCCGGCAGGGGGCGGTTTCCTTTGCTCTTTGGAGTCGCGGTGAACAAGGACCAGCACGATCGTGCAGCACCCTCACGGTGGACTTCGATCTGGGTACTCGCAGCGGTTGTTTTAGTCACCGCGGGATGCCTCGACAACAGCATCACAGGCGTGAGGCCGCTCACGTTGACGCTCACCGTCGAGCCGGCGACGGCTGCCGTAGGGGACTCGATAACCTTTCGGTATGCCGCCACGGGTACTGATCTATCAGCAATCAGGATGGACTACGGAGATGGAGAAACCGGCTCGGTCCCGTCGCTCGGCGCCGGGGCCGTGGATATGACCGGTTTGCTGAAACACGCATATGCCGCGGCCGGGTCGTATGTCGCAACGGGTACGGCATACGACAACACAGGGGCACTCTCCCAAGAAGTCACCGTCCAGATCACTGGCGGCTAGAGCAGCATAGGAAGTGCTCCTTGCGCTCGGTGAGTTGAGCGTAAGATGTTTGCCTAAGGAAGGCAGAGCTCATCCGGATTGCCGATATGCCCCCTTACCGCGGTATCAGGGCTCAGGAATATGTCGAACGCCCTGACTGGAATCACTTAGACGATTGCATCACGAGGCGCCACCATGAAAGTCATCCATATCCTCCTTCTTACTACTGTCCTCGGGGCTGTCTCTGCCGCGGATGCTCGAGCACAGACCGATCTAGAAACCGCTGTATCACACCTGCAGTTTCGATCGATAGGCCCGGCGCTCATGGGCGGACGTATCGCCGACCTTGCCGTCGTCGAAGCAAAGCCACAGGTGTTCTACGTCGGTACTGCCTCTGGCGGAGTCTGGAAGACCGTGAACCACGGGACCTCCTGGACACCTCTATTCGACGAACAGCCAAACGGATCGATCGGTGACGTCACCGTGCACCAAGCGAATCCAAACCTCATCTGGGTCGGCACGGGTGAGCCGCAAAACCGGCAGTCTTCTCCATGGGGAGATGGCGTCTACAAGTCTACTGATGCGGGTAACACCTGGACACACATGGGCCTAGACGAGACCAAACACATCGCACGAATTCTGATCCATCCTAGAAATCCTGACATCGTATATGTCGCAGCAGTAGGAGATCTCTGGGGACCCAATGAAGAGCGCGGTGTCTACCGCACACGGGACGGCGGTCAAACGTGGGAGAACATTTTTTTTATGGATGAACATACCGGTGCAATCGATATGGCCATGGACCCCGGCGATCCCAACACGATCTTCGCGGCCATGTACCAGCGACGACGAACGGGCTGGGGGTTCAATGGAGGCGGACCTGGAAGCGGTCTTTATCGTTCGACGGATGCGGGAGAGAACTGGATCGAACTCACTGAAGGACTACCCGAAGGAGACAAGGGCCGGATCGGCATCGATGTATTCCGACAAGACGGTAATGTGGTGTACGCCTTGGTTGAGGCTGATGCACGCCGGGCGGGCGGGGGTCGTGGAGGACGCGGCGGCGGTGGCGGAGCTGCACGCAGCGGCCTGTTCCGTTCCCTTGACCGCGGTGACACCTGGGAGAAGATGTCCAATACGAACCCGCGGCCGATGTACTATTCCCAAGTGCGGATTGATCCGAGTAACTCTGACCGCATCTATGTGCTCGGGGGCTCACTTATGGTGTCAGATGATGCCGGGCGATCATTCCGGAGCGACGGTGCTACACAAATCCATGTCGATCACCACGCATTATGGATCAACCCCAATGATCCTGATCATCTTATTCTAGGAAGCGATGGCGGTGTGGCCGCGTCATGGGATGGAACTGGACACTGGCGGATGTTCGACAATATCCCGCTCGGCCAGTTCTATACCATCTCCTATGACATGCGTGACCCCTATTACGTCTGCGGAGGACTTCAAGACAACAACCCCTGGTGTGGACCATCCAACACCAGATCGTTCCATGGCATCCGTAACCAGGATTGGTACGAGACCGCATACGGCGACGGATTCTGGACGGTCGTTGACCCGACCGATTCCACAATCGTCTTCTCGGAGTCTCAGGGCGGTAACATGAACCGCTACGATCTAATAACAGGTGAGAAAACCGCGATGCGTCCGATTACTGGACCACGCGCAGATGGTGATACCACCAAGGCATACCGGTTTAATTGGAATTCCCCTCTTCTGATTTCCAAGCACAATCCCTCCACCATATACCTGGGCGCGAACTACCTCATGCGCTCACGTGACCGAGGGATGACGTGGGAAGAGGTCGGTGGGATGGATCTCACCAAGAATATCGACCGGGACACGCTAACGATCATGGACGTGCCCGGTTCAGAACCACAGATGTCCATCCATGATGGAACCTCAACATACGGTAACCTCACCACTGTTAATGAATCTCCGATAACCTTCGGTGAAATCTGGGCGGGTACCGACGATGGAAATGTTCAAGTGACCATGGATGATGGAGCCACATGGGAAAACGTAGTAGATAACATTCCAGGACTCCCCGAACGCACATACGTGAGTCGTATCGCACCTTCCACTCACGCCCAGGGGCGTGCTTATGCCACGTTCGATGGGCATCGGAATGGGGACTTTGCCCCGTATGTGTTTGTGACAGAAGACTACGGACAGAGCTGGAGTTCCATTACTACAGGTCTGCCAAATGGTTGGTCGGTCAACGTGATCACCGAACACCACCGCACTCCGGAGCTCCTCTTCCTTGGAAATGAGATTGGCGTCTACATGTCGATTGATCGGGGTGAGCATTGGACGCGTATCAAGGGCAATCTGCCGGTTGTGCCCGTTGATGATCTCGCAATTCATCCGCGAGAAAACGATCTTATCGTTGGCACGCATGGGCGGAGCGCGTGGATCTTA
>DCAZ01000011.1:0-1422 GCA_002313925.1 Gemmatimonadales bacterium UBA1120 | reverse complement strand
TCACTCCGCTCGAGCATTTATCCGCAGAGCTACTCATTGAGGCCGGGCAACTCTTTCCCCAGAAGCCCGTTACGATGTGGGCACAAAAGGGAGATTGGCCGTTCTACGGAGCTACATACTCTGCTTCGAATCCTCCACGTGGTGCACTAATCCGTTACTACGTGAGTGATTACCAAAATGAGAGTAATCCGGCCGGAGATTCCGTAGCACAGGAAGCGGAAAATGAAGAATCAGCACCCGACTCAGGAGGATTTTCTCTTACGATCGAAGACGCCCAAGGGCAACATGTCAGAACGTTGACCACGCCTAGTTCTGACGGGATCAATGAGGTGGTATGGGATTGGCGTTACGATGCGCCTTACGAGATGAATGAAGCACCTAACGAAGGTGGCGGCGGATTCGGAGGAGGACCGCCCCAGGGACCGATCGTACTTCCAGGAACATACACAGTGACGATGGGCGTCGGCGCCCAAAGCTACTCGACTACAGTTGAGATCAAGGCAGACCCCCGACGTCCCATGGCTGGCCCGGATCGAATAGCTCGCCAAGAAGCACTGATGAGCCTACATACACTAGCGAAGCCCATTTACGAAGCGACCGAGGCAATGGAACGTTTGACGAGCCAACTCACTGAAGCAAGTGATCTTATCTCTGAACATGACGAGTTACCGGAAGCTTTAACTACTGAACTTGAAGCGATAGAGGATGATCTCTCTGCAATCCAGAGCGAACTCAGAACAATCAGAAACAATGCTGGAATCGCCGATGATATTCAGGCGTCTTCCACCCTGCCCACGTCCGATCAACTTTGGCAGGTGGACGAAGCCTGGGATGCAATGCCGAATCTACTTGAGCAGCTTAACGAACTGATTTTGAACCGCCTTCCAGCCTTCTACACGATGCTGGATTCAGAGGGCGTGCGACCCCATCCTGGTGATGCAATCGCACTACCCTCAAGGCGGAGACGCAGATAAACCCCCAGATAGGAAAGCTGGATATGGAGCAAGCACATTTGTCCTTAATTAAGAAATTCCGAGCACTCACGCTTATCAGCACAATGGCATTTGTTTGTCCCATTGGAGCTTCTGGACAATCGACCCCGCCCTCGGATCCACCAGCCGACTGGGGCCCTACGGCAATTGACTACTCTAATGTTCCCTACCCTTACCCGGTCGAATATCTCGACGTCAGTCTGAATGGAGAGGACTACCGGGTAGCCTATATGGACGTAGCACCGGTAGGCCAACCGAATGGGCAAACGGTAGTAATGTTTCATGGGATGAACTTTTTCGCGGCTGCATTCGGAGTCACGATGAAGGCACTCACCGAAGCAGGTTTCCGTGCGATAGCAGTCGACCGACTCGGCTATGGACGCTCGTCTAAACCTACCATCCACTACAACCTCCACATGCCCGCACGGCA
>DCAZ01000133.1:18964-20002 GCA_002313925.1 Gemmatimonadales bacterium UBA1120 | reverse complement strand
AGCCTGCTCCGAATCCCTGACCCGGCCCCATGCTTACCACATGAATGCTGCCATCCTTAATTTTCTGTTCAAGTCGAGAACGCAGCCGACGTTGAATCCAGCGCCTGGAGGGGGGCAAAAGCAGAGAAAACCCTAAAACGTCAGTGAGCACACCAGGTGTGATTAGGAAGGCCCCCCCAATGAGCACAGATACCCCATCGAGTATGGCTTGGCCGGGAATCTGTGCCTGGGCGATCGATTGCCGAAACTGAAAAAAGACCCTCAACCCTTCAAGGCGGGTGAGGATCGCACCCCCCGCGCCAGTTAAGAGAATTAAGAGAAGCGTTGGGAGGAGACCTAAGACCCGACCGAGTTCGATAAGAATCATCAACTCTATGACCGGTACGATTACGAAAAGAAAGGCGAGGCGCCCGAGTAGACCCATGTACCCTAGTACCCTAGTAACTAGACCCTGGGTTCCCAGCCACCAACTGCAGCCCCACTATGAACCCAAGCAGTCCGGGTTGCATAACACCCTTATGTAATCCAACAATTCACCCGAACATACAATCATGAAAACAGCTCCTGGGATCGGTCAATGATAGACGGGGTACCCGATCTCAGTGACACCTCAAGATTACCGCAAGGCAAACATGGAGCAAACTTACTTTCGTAAAGGCTTTGGCCTCAAGAAGGAAATGCAGCCCCTTATCGATGCTGAATACCAATCCGCTTTAGTGGAGCGTATTCGAGCACGTGGTTATGCGGATACCTTCGGCGATGTTACCGTGCGTCTGGCTCAAGAATTTGGCTTCTGTTATGGCGTTGACCGTGCTATCGATTACGCCTACGAAACCGTACATGAGTTCCCAAACAAGAAGATCTACCTCGTCGGAGAAATCATTCACAATCCGCACGTCAACCAGCGGATGACGGAAATGGGGATCTCCTTCATCTACCCGCAGGACACAGGCGTATTTGACTTTTCGTCCGTGGCCAAAGAAGACGTTGTAATCCTGCCAGCTTTTGGTGTCACCCTGAACGATTTTGAGACACTTC
>DCAZ01000133.1:0-18578 GCA_002313925.1 Gemmatimonadales bacterium UBA1120 | reverse complement strand
CTACGCTCGAGATGGCTTCACGGCAGTTATTCACGGTAAGTACACTCATGAGGAATCCCGCGCGACAGCGTCTCAAGTCAATAAGTTCCCCGGAGGCAAGTACATCATCGTTCGGGATATGGCTGAAGCCGACCTCCTATGCGACTACATAGCGAAGCGGCCCAAGCATCTTAGAACTGACGATTTCAAAACTCAGTTCAAGACGAAGGTCTCCGCCGGCTTTGACCCGGAAGTCGACTTAGAGTTCATCGGCGTGGCCAATCAAACGACAATGCTGGCCAGTGAATCGATGGCCATTGGTGCTAAGATTCGTGAGGCGATCATCGAGCGTTTTGATGAAGAACACACCAGTGCTCACTTCAGGTCTTTTGGAACAATCTGCTCAGCCACACAGGAACGACAGGATGCCGTAGAGGAAATGATGGAGAAACCACCTGACTTGATGCTTGTGATCGGTGGTTACAATTCCTCAAACACAAACCATCTCGCTCACCTCTGCCGACAGTACACAGATACATTTCATATTCAGGATGCATCGTGTATCGATGTTGGGGCAGGCACGATCAAACACAAGGTCGAGCTGGACCCAGGGGCTGAGGAGATACTGGATGAGGATTGGCTTCCTCGGGGTGCCTTTGATTTAGGCATTACCGCCGGTGCATCGACCCCAAACAATAAGATCGGCGAAGCTCTATTGCGGATTTTGGAAATCCGCGGGATTACGGTCGAACTGACAGCAGGCTTGCAATCCACTTGAGAAAAATGGTTTCGCCTTTCCTGTGCACAAACTGATCAACATTCTGGCCCGATAAGCTGTAGGCTCTGAGTTCAGTAATACCTACGTCTTAGATATGGATCGGCCGGCCCAAGGATGCGAGGGCACTTTCGGCTACTCCTTCTGACAAAGTTGGATGAGGATGCATCGCCTTTTCTAACTCCTCAACTGTAGACTCTAGGTGACGTCCTAAAACGAACTCAGCGATCAGCTCAGTAGCATGGGGACCTACGATGTGTGCACCAAGAATCTCTGAGAACTGCTTGTCCCGAATGACCTTTATGAACCCATCTGAGTGTCCAGATGCAACCGCTCGACCAATCGCGGCCCAGGGAAACTTGCCGACCTCTATGTCATAGCCCATTTCCTTCGCCTGTAACTCTGTGAGCCCCACAGAGGCGACCTCGGGGTGACAGTACGTACAATTCGGCACGTTATCATAGTCCACCGTTCCATGGCTGTGTCCAGTTATGTGCTCCACACAAGTGATCCCCTCATGACTAGCCTTGTGCGCCAAGAGTTGATGGCCTGCCACGTCACCGATTGCGTAAAGACCCGGAACATTCGTGGACAGGTGCCGGTCAACTAACACGAAACCACGTCCATCCACCTTAGCGTCCACTGAATCAAGGCCAAGATCCTCAGAATTAGGAACACGCCCTACGGCGGATAGGACATAGTCAACGTCCAAAGTTTGCTCGTTTCCCTTACGGTCTTCAAAGGTTACAGAAACACCATCCTTACTGGTCTTGGCCTGCTTGAATTGTGCTCCGGTATGGATCTCCATCCCGCGCTTCTTATACAGGCGCTCCATAAACTTTGAGACCTCTGCATCTTCGAGCGGCAGGATTCTTTCCAGCGCCTCAACCACGGTGACCTTGCTCCCGTAGGCGTTATACACATCGGCAAACTCCATGCCGATTGCTCCTGCTCCTACAATGAACAGCGATTCCGGTGCCTTCTCCTGCATTAGTGCCCCGGTTGAAGACCAGATTCGGTCCTCATCAATCTTCAAGACAGGTAAATCCCGAGGCCTAGATCCAGTAGCCAAGATGATATTTTTGGCTTCGTAGAAAGTCTTTGATCCGTCCTTCGTCTCCAGTTCTATTTTTCCACGACCCTTGAGCCGACCGACACCTTTTAAGTGCGTGACCTTATTTTTCTTAAAGAGATGAGCAATACCCTTCGCCATCTGAGCGGCTACTTGACGGCTACGGGCCTGAGCAGGGCCTAGGTCGAAAGAAACGTCTTTAGCAATAATGCCATGCTCGTGGGCACCAGCCATCTCGCTGACGAGTAAGGCACTCGAAAGTAGAGCTTTTGTCGGTATGCAGCCGATGTTGAGGCAAACACCCCCGAGCTCGTCCTTCTCTATGCACGCTGCTGTCAAACCCAATTGTGCCGCCCGGATCGCGGCTACATAACCACCCGGCCCGCTACCTACGATAATGAGATCGAAGCTCTCACTTTTCTTATCGGACAAGATGCCTCTCTGTAAGAAACAGGGGCAGAAAATGCCCCCTGGACGAACTCCGATTCCTAGGGGCTACGAAGGTAGATAGAGTGGGAAGGGGGGTAAAGTGAACACCACCGGGAAGCAGATGAGGTGCTCGGTACGCTTGAATCAAAAGAAAGCAGGGCCGGTGTAATCACACCGGCCCTGCTTTCAACTTACATCATGAGCCCATTAGAACGTGATGCTGCGCCCTTGTTCATACCGCTTAAACCACTCCCTTAGAAATAACTGTGTGCGAAGAAAATTAGATGGTGTACTCGACGTACCATGCCATTCATTATTGAAACGGATCATGGCAGTCTCCACGCCCATTACCTTCAGCGCGGCATAATACTCTTCAGTCTGTGGCATCGGGGTACGGAGATCATCCACGCCGGTCATTAGCATTGTCGGAGTCGTAACATTACCAACATACATAAGTGGTGAACGGCGCAGATGTTCACTCGGATCGTCCCAAGGGAATTTTTCGAAATTCCGGTACCAACCTATGCCGTCAGTTGTACCGACAAATGAGAGCCAATTCGTGACCGGGCAATTAGCTGAAGCTGCCGCGAAACGGTTGGTGTGTCCTACCACCCAGGAAGTAAGAACTCCTCCACCTGAACAACCATAGACGAACATATTCTGCTCATCGACATACCCTCTCGAAATCACCAGATCAACGCCATTCATTAAGTCGTTGAAGTCTTTGCCCGGGTATGCATTCTTGATCGCATTACCGAATGGACTACCATACCCAGAACTACCACGCGGGTTGGTATAAAGGATCACGTAACCGTTCGCAGCGTGTTCCTGCCATGCAAAGTTGAATCCTACGTTGTACATCCCGTGAGGCCCACCATGAATGCTCAACATTAAGGGGTATTTTTCACTGGGATCAAAGTCCGGAGGCTTGATTATCCACCCCTGTATCTGGAACCCGTCAAGTGACTCGTACCAGATTTCCTCGACATCAGCGAGTGTGACACCTGCCATAATGTCATCATTCACGTTCGTTAGTTGTCGGAAGGTTATGGGCCCATCGAGATCAAATGAAACAATGTCGGCTGGCACTTGAGGGCTCGAGAGCGTAGCTACAGCAAAACCTTGATCAGTGAAGGAGCTAAGTCCGAGCATGTGAGCACCGCTAGTGACCTCGCTTACGGCCCCCTGGGCGGATATAAAGTGCACGTTGCGGGCACCCTGATAGCTAATGGTGACATATACCCCACTCCCGTCGTGTGCCCACTCCATGTTGTTGATATTACGATCGAAGTCACCAGAAATAAGCCGAGATCCGGAGCCGTCCAGATTCATCAAATAGACACCAGAATTCCGGTAAGTATCCGTGTTGAAATCGCTGCCGCGATATGCGACCAGGTCACCACGGGGTGATGGGAGGGGGGCCGTGTCTTGCCCACGACGGGTCGTCAGCTGACGGATCTCTTCTGTAGCAACATTGACTGCATAAATTTCCGATTCGCGCCACGAGAGTTCTGAATCTTCCGTGCGCAGCGAGGAAAAAAGGAGTTCACTTCCATCCGCCGTCCAACGCCCGGTTGAATGATTCCAATCACCGTTAGTGAGCTGACGGGGAGTGCCCCCTTCAGCGGGTACGACGAAAATGTGTTGCCAACCCTCATCAACGAAGCCTTGTCGGTCCTGACGGTAATCCGCTCTTGTCACCACCTTCGGACCTTCGGTCCAAGTAGCACCGTCGGGTCGACCCGGAGGGTTTACACTCCACGCGGGTTCACCATCAACATTCATTGAGAAGGAGATCGACTCTCCATCAGGCGACCAAGCAATCCCACCCGGACCCTTCTCTAGGCGGGTAATCTGGGTCGTTGCACCCTCGTCATCCATCCACCGGACAAAGATCTGTGATCCCTCGGGCTCACCCTTGGCAGTATAGGAAATCCGTGTTCCATCGGGTGACCAAAGCGGTCCCGAACCATCAACAAGGAAATGGTTTTTATTACCGTCAGCATTCATAATCCATATCGACGATTCTCGGCGGTCGTTCATCTTATCGACCCATCCACGAGTGTAGACGATACGCGCACCATCAGGTGAGATCTGCGGATTCGAGACACTTTCGAGATCGAGATACATCTCAAGTGTAAGCTTCTTGGTTTCCGTGTCTGTCTGGCTGCTAGCTAAAGACGGCAGAGTTGCTGCTATTAACACCAGGAACCAAGGCGCCTGAGAACGGAAAGTGGGAACAGACATCTGTACCCCTCTTGCTGTGAGTTGAATTATCCGATGAGGTCGATATTCAACCTATGGTACAAAGGTCTTGAATCGCGAGAGGGAAAGGCCCAGCCCTAACGTTCCCAGACTATTCGTCCACCCACTATTGTGATGTCGATCAACATCGTTTCGAGGCATGGATCTGCACAGGTGAGATAGTTCTCTGCTGTGATAGCTAGGTCTGCAAGCTTACCTACAGCAAGCGTGCCCCTGTAATCTTCCGAGAATGTAAGATAGGCATAACCCTCAGTAGCTAACCGCAAAGCCTCGTCACGCGAAATCCTTTGGTCCGCACCTACTACCCCACCACTGATCGTTTCTCTCGTGGTAAAATGGTGTAGAACCCACCAAGGGTCATAGGGGACAACAGGAGAGTCTGTTCCGAGGGAAATCGGTATTCCATTATCGAGGTACGCTCGCACGGGAGTCGTCCATGCGGCCCGCTCTTCCCCCCAGTATTCGATCAAGCTAGGCGCAGCGAGATATAGATGATTCTGTGCCGATACAGCTAAGCCCAGATCTTTCATTCGGGGGAACTGGTCGCTACGGGGTATGAATCCGTGCTCTATTACCCAACGGGACGAAGCTATCGAAGACTCTGAATTTGCAGCCTCGTAGGCATCGAGTACTAAATCGATGGCTGCATCGCCCACTGCATGTGTTGCAACACGCCAACCGGCTGAATGTAGTACTTGCACTGTCTCCACAAAGTCTTCACGTGGCAGCGTTTGAAGTCCGTAAAACATGCCACTCTCTCCCCAGGGTTCCTCATATGGCTCCCTCATTAACCCACCCTCAAACCCACCATCTACCCCAAGTTTTACCCCACCCACTCGTAACCAGAAATCATTGCCTTCTGGTTGGACCCACTCCTTCATCACCGCGTTCAACACCTCCGGTGACCCTGACCTTGGACCACGGTATAGGAAGTCGACTCGAATATTGAGTCGACCTCCCTCTCGGAGGGCTAAGAGCATGTCATACATCTCCGGAGAGGCTCCTGGGTAACGGATCGAAGTAATCCCGCGACTGCTGAGAATCCGGTGACTCTCTACGAGATCATCTTGGATTTCAGCAAGACTTTGATCCGGCACTAGCGGGAGTTGCACCAAACCTTTCGCGCGATCCACGAGCTCACCGTTGAGCCGACCATCCATGTATCTACCAATCCGACCACCCGCTACGGCCTGGGTCGATTCATCGATATCCCAATATGCAAGCGCGGCACTATTGAGCACGTACTCATGTCCGCCCCGGACGACGACAATGGGGTGCTTCTGAGTCGCTCGATCAAGGTCATCACGGTATGGCAATCGTTGCTCATCAAGCTGTCCTTCATGCCAATCACTATTTGTGATGATCACATCACCCGGAGGTGTTTCCTCAGCGCGAGTAGAGATTGCACTCAAGACTTCTTGCAAAGAACGAGCTCCAGCAAGATCAACTCCGTCCCCCCCTCCAATCCCATGGAAGTGGTTATCAGTGAGACCAGGAATGACCGTGCGACCGGCAAGCTCTATGACATGCGTTTGTGGACCCTGATGTTCTCGTATGTCAGCATTTGATCCAACCGCAACAATCCGCTCATCGCGAACTGCCAGAGCCTCAACTACACCCTGGTTGGAGAGGGTAATGATCTGACCATCGACCAGAATAAGGTCGGCGGCATCGGAGGTTGTTGAGTTGCACGCGCTGACCGCACCAGAGAGCCACAGCACAGCTACTAGGGGTTTGATTCGTTTGGACACCCAAGGCCTCCTGCGTAAGAACAACGTGATGGGCTGCTGGACTTCACCCATGACCCACCAGGCTAGAGCAGAATGGCTGTCGGCTCCTCAAGCATAGACTTCAGCGTAGCGAGGAAGCGTGCACCCTGAGCACCATCAATCACGCGGTGGTCACAGCTCATCGTGATCCGCATACGTGGGCACACCTTAACTTCACCGTTAACAACCAGCGGAGTCTCTTCAATACCACCCACTGCAAGAATGCCTGCCTCAGGTGGATTGATGATCGCAGTGAACTCTTGTATGCCAAACATCCCAAGATTAGAGACTGAAAACGTCGAGCCAGTGTATTCATCAGGCATGAGCTTCTTTGTCCGTGCTCTACCAGCTAATTCACGCACTTCAGCAGCTATTTGCATAATTCCCTTAGCGTGCGCATTCCTGATAACTGGTGTAATCAGACCTTCGTCAATTGCAACAGCAACACCTAGGTGAACCGCGTTGAAGCGACGCACAAAGCTGTCATGCCACTGTGCATTACAATTGGGATGTTGCCGGAGTGCAGCTGCTACTGCCTTCAAGACAATGTCATTAACCGAAATGCGATAGCCATCCTCTTCGAGCATGTTGTTCATGCTCTCCCGAGCCCCAATCACACGACTCATATCTACTTCTACAGTAAGGTAGAAAGTCGGCACAGGACCGATGGAGGTAACAAGCCTCTTCGCAATTGATTTCCGCATCTGCGAGGTTGGTAGGTCCTCGTATTCGTTCTCCTCAGATGTCCATGTCGTCGTCGCTGCCGCCTTCGAAACAGCGGTCTCCGCCCCCTCTAAGTCTCTTTTAACAACCCGTCCTCCTGGACCGGACCCCTTAATCGTCAGGAGATCCACCCCCATCTCAGTCGCTAATCTACGAGCAAGTGGAGACGCCTTAACGCTACCAGTACCTTGAGTGTCAGGGGTGATTGCTGGAGTGGTTGCTGCCTCAGGCTCCTCAGGGGCCACAGGTTCTGTTCCGGTAGACAACTCTTCTGGTAAGGCTTGCTGGGTCCCATTCCCATCCGAGCTTCCTTCAATATCCGATATATCTTCGTCAGCAGCTGCGATTACAGCGATTACAGCCCCAACCACCGATACACCCCCTGCATCTAGGAAGATCTTCCGGAGAATCCCGTCCCCTCGTGCGACCAACTCCATCGTAGCTTTATCTGTCTCGATCTCAGCCAGGATGTCACCGCTGGAAATCTCATCACCCTCAGATTTGAGCCATTGAACAAGCTGGCCCTCTTCCATGGTAGGAGAGAGTGCCTCCATGTGAACCTTGGTCACCATATCCTTTTCACCTCCAAAGCGTCCAAAAAAGGGCGCAATTACCCTCCCGAGTGCACCTAGGCCCTCTTGTCAGGCTAGATAGTAGTGAAATAGGGATCATCCGCGTCACCGGTAAAGCACCTTCTTACATGACTCAACCACTCGCTCGACACTTGGCTTAGCCAAGGCTTCAAGGTTCTTGGCATAAGGCATAGGTACATCAGCTTGGGTTACTCTAAGCACCGGAGCATCCAAGTGATCAAAAGCTTCTTCCTGAATGATCGAGACGACCTGCGCTCCTGTGCCCGCATAAGGCCAACTGTCTTCTAAATATACAACGCGATTCGTCTTCTGGACCGTCTCAAGAATCGCATCTACGTCGAGAGGTCGAACTGAACGGAGGTCGAGCACCTCCGCCTCAATTCCCTCACTCTCAAGCTTATCTGAAGCCTGAAGGGCTACGTGTACCATTTTACCGTGGGTGATGATTGAGACATCAGAGCCCACGCGTTTGAGGTCAGCCACACCGAGGGGTATGACAAAGTCATCTTCTTCTGGGACTTCCCCTTTAAAATTATAGAGTAGTTCGCCCTCCATGAACGCTACGGGATCATCATCACGTATCGAGGCCTTAAGAAGGCCCTTCGCATCAGCAGGTGTCGCCGGGGTCACAACCTTACATCCCGGAGCATGCAGAAAATAAGTCTCACACGACTGAGAGTGCTGAGCTCCAAGCTGTAGCGCCGGACCGTTCGGGCCCCGAAACGTAATTGGAACCTTAAACTGCCCTCCCGACATATAGCACAGCTTCGATGCGTTGTTAATGATTTGGTCGAGTGCTAAGTAAGCAAAGTTAAACGTCATGAATTCGATGACCGGTCGAAGTCCTGCCATTGCCGCACCAACACCGAGACCGGCGAAGCCTAGCTCGCTGATTGGAGCATCCACGACGCGCTGGTCACCAAAGACATCTAAAAGGCCCTTGGAGACCTTATAGGCCCCGTCATACTCAGCGACTTCCTCGCCCATCAGAAAGACGTCAGGATCTCGATCCATTTCCTCACGGAGCGCTTCATTTAGCGCCTCACGATAGGTCATAGTAGCCATTTAAGAAGACCCTCCGGCCAGCAGGGCGTCAGTGGCTGGTAGGGCGATCATGTTCTTCGTCCATCGAAAAAGAGGCGACCGTGAGCGTTAGTCTCAGCCCAAACGTTCTCATAAAGTGCCGCGGGCTCAGGCATGGGCGACTCGTCAGCAAAATCGGTGGCTTCTGCTGCGATTGTCTTTGCCGTAGCATCCATCTCCTCAAGAGTGTCCTGATCAAGGACGCCCTCAGCGAAAAGCTGGTCCCGTAGAATTGCTATTGGATCACTCTCTTCCTTGTGGCGCTCCACCTCCTCGGTCGACCTATAGGTGCCGGAAACGGGATCTGACATGGAATGTCCACGGAACCGGTATGTGCGCAGTTCCACCAGGCGTGGACCGCCACCTGCGCGGACCTCTTCGGTAAGATTACGGAAATGCTCGAATGTGGAGAGCACGTTCTGACCGTTCACAGAACTGGCGGGAATATTAAAGGGCACAGACCTTGTCGAAATTTCGGTCTTAGAGACCCGATCAAAGGCTGTGCCCATACCATATTCATTATTTTCGACCACATAGATCACGGGAAGTTCCCATACAGCAGCCATGTTGAGACACTCGTGAAAGCCCCCCTGATTTACAGTCGCATCCCCCATAAAGCATACGCAAACCAAGTTCTCCCCACGGTATTTGATCTTCCAACCGATACCAGTGGCCAGAGGAACTTGTCCTCCAACAATACCATGGCCTCCGAAAAAGCGGGCATCTCTGCCGAAAACGTGCATAGAGCCGCCCTTCCCACCAGACATTCCTCCGACACGACCATAAAGCTCGGCCATAACTGCCTTAGGGCTAATCCCCTTTGCAATAGCTTGTGTATGGGATCGGTAAGCACTGATAGCATAATCTTCTGGCTGAAGCACCTTAATCACCCCGGCCGCACCAGCTTCCTGTCCGATATGGAGATGGCAGAAGCCTCCGATTTTACCAATCGCATAATTTTCTTCAGCTTTTTCCTCAAAGCGCCTGTATAGAAGCATCTCCTGCATAAGTTCTAGTGCGATCTTCGCGGTCACTCCATGGCAAGCAAGCACATCCTTCGTCTTAGCCCCACTGCTTGTGTTAGTCTTGGCCTTAGCCATCTCACGCCCCTTGGATCGGGCGGCCAGGCCGGCCGACCTCGAGCTGAACGAATTCAAAGCTAACTTCAGCCGGTGCTAGAACATCGCCTTCAAGGATCTCCTGAATTACTCCTGGGGTCCCAGCTTCCACTTCTCGTGCCTGCTCCTTTGCATGGTAGCTTGAGCGCACTAACGGGCCAGACTCGACATGTTTAAAGCCATATTCCGTTTCTCCAATACGCTTGAACTCTGCAAACTCGTCCGGACTTACCCAGCGAGCGACTGGTATATGCATAGAGGACGGTCTCAAATATTGGCCTAACGTAAGGATGTCCACCGCTGCTGCCCTCAGGTCAGTCATCGCCTGCGTAACCTCGGTAAATTCTTCGCCCATCCCCAAGATTAGCCCGGTCTTGGTCAGTATCCGTGGATCGATCCGCTTGGCAGCTCCGAGATAAGAGATCGAGCGCCAATAGCGACCACCTGGGCGTACATCCGGGTGCAGTCGCTCCACTGTTTCGAGATTGTGCCCTATGATCGCAGGGCCAGCCTCAACAACCACGCGAAGTGCTTCCTCATCGCCCTTGAAGTCCGGAATGAGGACCTCCACTGAGCAAGAAGAAACGAGCTCGTGAATCCGACGAATCGTCTCAGCATAGATCCCGGCACCGCCATCTGGGAGCTCATCGCGATTAACACTTGTGATCACCACATGCTCTAGTCCCAAACGGGCCACGGTCTCGGCAACCCGTCGAGGCTCATCAAGATCTAGGTTAGTGGGCATGCCGTGGGCTACGCCGCAGTACTTACAGGCTCGGGTACAGACATCCCCTAAAATCATGAATGTCGCGGTACCTGCTTCCCAACACTCACCGATATTTGGGCATCCCGCTTCTTCGCAAACGGTATGGAGCCCTTCAGCTCGCATTAAGCGCTTCAGTCTCAGATAGTTCAAACCCCCAGGCGAGCGGACTTTTAGCCAATCAGGTTTACGCGACCGCATTTCGACTGTTTCCAGTCCTATATGACCGCGAATATTGGGGGTTCCCTTGGGCTTTACGACCCCCGAGTCCTTCCCTGAGGGGGCGTAACCACGGCTCGTATCTTTCGTGTTAGTGACCACGGTCGTCCTCCAGCCAAGATCCCGAGTCGTGGTGGACGACCCAGGAGCAGGCGCAGTGTCACCGAGCCATCAGGCGCACAATGTTTCCGATGAGGCAACCTGATCGCAGAGCCTAAAAAGGTAGCCAGTGGAAGGGTTTTTTTACAGTGTGAGTATGGCTGGCGTCCCGTACTGACCCAAACCTCTGTGCCTCAGGTTAAGAACCGCCGCGAATCGCTATACGATTCTTATACCCAGCTACTATATGGTCCCGAGCAGCCACCGGATCATTCGTGACGAAAATCATGTCTAGATCTTCTTGGGTGATTTTACCATCAGCGACCATGGTCCCACGAAGCCAGTCGAGCAGACCTCCCCAATACTCCGACCCGAAAAGTACAAGAGGAAAGTGTCGAACCTTATGGGTCTGAATGAGCGTGAGTGATTCGAAGAGTTCGTCCATAGTCCCGAAGCCTCCTGGGAAAATCACAAAAGCTTCAGCGTATTTTACGAACATTGTCTTTCTGACGAAGAAGTACCGGAAGTCGATTGATACATCGATGAAATCATTGCTCTCCTGTTCAAAAGGAAGCTCAATATTGCATCCGACCGATGTGGCACCTCCCACTTTTGCCCCTCGGTTTGCTGCTTCCATCATACCTGGGCCGCCACCAGTGATAATGGCAAAGCCTGCTTCCCCGAGTAGGCGAGCAGTTTCTACGCATTCTTGGTACATGTCTGTATCGGAGTTCGCACGAGCAGAACCAAAGATTGAAACTGCCGGACCAATCTCTGACATCTCCTCAAACCCCTCGACAAACTCCCCCATGATTCGGAAAATACGCCACGCATCCATACCCATGGCTTGGAGATCTTCGACGCGTTCAAGCAATCGTTCATCTTGTGTTGAACCCTCGCGGTACCTGTCAGGTTCGAATTCCCTCTTCATCTCCGTCATAAGCATCCTCTATATGCATCTTTGGGTATCATGATCATTCTCAGGTGTGCTCGGTGAGCCACAGACCTGTCCGTATGAGAGCATCCTTATGATGGTAGGGCGGATCCCAGCCCAGCTCTTCGCGAAGTCGCCTTGATATATACGGATTCTCACCAAGAGCGAACTCAGCTACTCTGGAGATTGAAAGATGCTTCACCCCTGGGATGAATGCTCCAAGTCTGTCGAGTACACGGGCTCCTCCCCGGATCAGACTCGCTGGCATAGCCAGAAAGATTGGTCGTTTACCGAGGCCAACAGCAAGATCCTCTAGCATCGCTCTTTGGCTAAGCGGAAGGTCGAATCCGACATCATATGTGGTGCCCCCTCGGGCTGCTTCCAGTACCAAACGCAACGCGTGAGCCACATTTCCTGAATAGACCACCGGGATGCTATTTCTTCCGGATCCTAATAGGGGCACGATCGGCAATCTCAGGAACTTCGCCACTGTCAATGCTGTGAGACGGTCTCGCTCACCGTAGACTCCACACGGACGAACCACTGACACAGGCAGTCCGTGCTCTTCTTCAACCTCCCTCGCTATCACCTCTGCTTGACGCTTTGAGCGAGCATAGAGATCCCCATCGTGGATCCGCCCATCAAGTGGTGTGTCCTCAGTCACAGTCCCGTCGACGATCCCATAGACCACAACTGACGAAACATGAACTGCAAAGTTAATTCCAGCTTTTACAGCAGCCATAAGGACATTTCGCGTCCCATCCACGTTTACAGCACGGACCTTCGGCCAAGAGCTACCGCCGTATACAATTGCAGCAGAGTGTACGAGATGTGTGCACCCGGCCATTAGTTTGGCGAGAGATTCTATATCATCTCTCACATCACCCTCTACGAGAGTGCACCCCTGGGCCTTAAGAAACGCTACGTCAGATCCAGGTCGATTAAGAGCAACTACATCTTGCCCACACGAGCGAAGTTCATCAGCCAGGTGTGACCCGAGAAGGCCGGTGCCTCCCGTCAGAAATACTCTCATCCCTAGAGCCCTCTGTATCTTCCTGGTCTCCGACTTAGCGACCACCTAGGAACGCTTCAGCTTCAGTTCTGAGGTTATCCGTGATCGGAGTATGGTCCATGTATTCAGCAATATCCTGCTCTATCTGTGACTCATAGACCTCGAGCACACGTTCATAGTACGCTGCAGCTATGTCGCCACGCCCTAGCTCTGCCGCGGCTTTTGCTGCAGCGCTCAACCCAAGCAAGTGGTTTGAATTATCCTCTAGAATCTCCTCTGCAGTCTCGAGAGCAGCTTCGAGTTGCATCGCCGTACGCTGGAGCATTGAAAGATGAAAAAGGCCGTCGTTATCCAGGGGACGTGCTCGCTCATAAGCACCAATAGCCATGGGCATGAACTGCTGAGCTTCGGTCGAATCCCCAGCCGTGACTGCCGTCATTACTCTGTTAAAAAGGCGGTTTGCAGCTTCCACAGGTGTCATGGTTGATAAGTCCGGAGGCATACCCGTCATTGCCCCCCCACCAGGTTGGCTTGTGATTGGCGATGCGGTTGGAATAGATGGTCCTCCTGACTGCATCATTTGTGTGGCCAGTGCAACGATAAGCACGAACATCGCCGCCCCCGTAATCCACCAAGGGAGATTCTTACCTCCAAGCGTGGCACTAGCTGCGGCCCGGTGTTCGCTTACACTGATGCGGTTTCCACATCGGTTACAATACTTCGCTGTCGCAGTAATCTGCGCTCCGCACTCCTGACAAAGGTGCCCTCCAACTTTAGCTCCGCACTCCTGACAAAAGCTTCCCGAGGCGGCCTTACCACACTTCGGGCAGACCAGAGCAGTCATTTCCTCATCGCATTAAACAGCAAGGGCCACGTCGCAACAGTTTGTGCACGATAATTCGGCTGGAAACCAAACAGGACCAACGAACCTTCACCAATGTCGGCTTCAAGGATAGCCGCCTCTCCTTCTATGTGTTCTCCACCAAGTACCCAGCCTGAGAGCAGGGGGTCACCCTGCCCATAGCGGCCAACAATTCGAATTCTCGGATCATCGACTTCGTATGCCATACTACTCCGCCAGTACCACGCAGAGATCTCGTCTCTCATACCTTCGTTGATTTCTGATGCCGAATCGAGTTCAAGCCTTAGGATTGACCCAGGAATGTAGAACTCGGTATTCGGAAGGCCTGAAGTCAGATTAGAGATATCTAGGTCAAATAGTTCGGCCACAAAGTCTGTTGCGGCCTCAATGGCTATAACACGCCCCCCGTTTCGCACGAAGCTGCTAACCGCCTGAACCCCTTGATCACCTAAGCCACCCGTATATTGGCGAGGCAGTTCTCCTGAACGGAATCCGTTTCTAATAGAGTTCGCGTCCTGCGCCTGGAAGAGTAAGACGTCGTAGTCATCCAGGGCACCACTATGAATATCTGCATCATGAAGTGTGTCATACGCCATGTCATATTGGTCCAGAACCCAGCGCTGCCACCCTGCCGGCATCGGCTCCTGCCATGATTTGTACATCGCCACTCGCGGTGCATCTACTTCAGTAAGATGCGCCGGTAATTGAAAATCAAAATCTGGTGCTGTGATGGGTTCGGACAATTCAACCCTAAGGTTCCCCTCAACCTCTACAGCTTCAAAATCGAGTAGATATCCGAATGTGTGTGCAGTCACGTCATACGGACGTTGAGGTGGCCCTCCTGGGTATTCGCGCAAATCTGGGTAGTGCTGTACCTCCAGCATTGAATTCGCAAAGCCTGCATATGGCTGATTCATTGGGATGACATAACTCCCAGCCGGGAAGTCCACTCCATCCACTGAAAAAGCTTCCTGCGCCTCAGCTACTTCCACTTCTGACATGACGAGTGACCGAAGTGCGTACTTCACACCGGTTTGGTTTTCCTGGTTACCTGGAATGACCCAGGCATCCGGCCAGGCGTCCCACTTGTCCACAGCACGCTTGTTGACGCCATAGAAGTTCTCTAGCCAGAACCGGCGATTCTTCGCGGCATTCGTGAGCAGTGCCAGGGCGCCGGAGTACTGGTAATCCACAATGTCGGGCAATCCCCAGGGGCCACCTTCCCAAGGATTAGGGAAATTCCAAGACCGCTGGCTCGCATCGAAGTTCCGTCCGGGGCCTAATGCTTCGGGCGAGATGTTAGTCGGTGACGCTATCCGTGCCGAGGCTGTCTCTGAAAGAATTCGAGCAGCACCGTGATAGTGCATATAGGCCCGAGCAGGAGTGAACGCATCGTATTGGGCGTTCACCACGACTCCCTTTTTCCCCTGAGCTGTTAACTCAGCAGCCATGTAGGTACCAAGCTGACTGACCGCTGTTGTCAGAGCTGGATCAATGTTTGGTTCCCAAGGCTCGATATAGGGCGGAAAGAATATCCGAGCCCCATTACCTCCCATCTGATGCACATCATGTACTATGTGCGGATGCCAATCATTCTGGGCACCTACGGTAAGAATAGTTTCGTCTTGCGTGAACGCATACCAGTCTCGGTTGTTATCATGCCCGGTATAAAAGTGGTACAGCCAAGGAAGAGGAGCTGCCTCGAACTGCGTCCCTACATGCTCGTTATACCAGTCGTTCACCCACTGGAGGCCATCTGGGTTCAGTGAAGGAATCTGCAGGAAGATCACGTTCTCCAGAATCTCGAGGATCCTTTCTTCATTAGACGAGGCCATGGTGTAAGCCAGCCGGGCTGCCATCTGACTTGGACCTACTTCTGTCGAGTGGATTCCATGGGTGATCATCGCAACAGCCTTACCGTCATCGAAAAGCTGATTGAGTTCTGACTCGCTTGAGATCATCCTCGGGTCTGCCAACTTCATTTGGATGTCTTGTAGCTCTGCTAGTCGGGCATGGTTTTCCGGACTCGTGATCGTGAGCATCACGAAAGGGTGACCGGTTGTTGTCGTCCCAAGAGTGTCAACAATCACTCGCTGGCTTCTTTCAGCAAGTTCTTCATAGTACGAGGTCAACTCGTCCCAGTTAGCCAGCCTTCGGTCCGACCCCATCTCGAACCCGAAATACTGCTGAGGGGAAGGGATCCGCTGAGCTGCGAGAGAGGGGGCTAAGATCACGAAGACACTAAGAATCGCGGTTAAACGTCGAGTCATTGAAACTCCTTCTATACCAAAGGGGCCCGGCGATTCCGGGACCAAGCATAGTTTGTGGCGCGGCAGAAGATGGTACCGTAGCGTCCATGGGCTTGCAGCGGAATCCCTGCCCCTGCTTTAGGTCTCTACCCGGGCTCCCTTCAATTCCAAGACAACTGTCCCACTCGCATCTGAATTGCTAAAGTGCGACCCTCTCGACCCTCTATCAAACCTTATCCGGAGATCAGTGTGCGCAGGCTAAACAGCTTCCTTGGCCTCATAGCTATCTTGGCTGCATGTAGTTCTGAGTCAGACATAGGGACATCTAGATCGGAACCTGAGCTTCCGGAACTATCGGCCCAGGGAATTGCTGATCATATGCGGATCCTCGCATCGGATGATTTCTTCGGTAGAGGACCCGGACATCTCGGCGGCGACCTGGCCTCGGCATACATCGCCGAACAATTCTCGGAGTACGGGCTAGAAGCTCCTGGAGGGTCATATTTTCAAACTGTACCCATGGTTGGTATGACCACAGATCCAACTACGGTAAAGCTGTCTTTCACAGGATCAGAAGGTGCAGTCACCCCGACATATCTAGATGAATTTGTACTCAACGCAGGGGATCCGCTTGCAGGCAGGGTCGGTGGCGACGCTGAGCTTGTCTTTGCCGGATACGGCGCAATTGCCCCCGAAAACGAATGGAATGATTTCCAAGGCATTGATGTTCAGGGAAAATACCTGATGATCTTAGTGAACGATCCACCGGCTTCTCCTAGCGAACCAGATTTGTTTGGTGGTGTCGCGATGACCTATTACGGCCGTTGGACGTACAAGTACGAAGAGGCTGCCCGCCAAGGGGCTCTTGGTGCCATAATCGTCCATGAGACCGAACCAGCAGGTTACCCATGGAGCGTAGTGCGTGGTGGCTGGTCTGGGGAACAGTTCGCCCTACCTCTCAACCCCACTGACACTCGACCAGCAGGAATGGTCGGGTGGGTCTCAGAAAGTGTGGCCCAACGTGCTCTGGCAACTGCGGGCTATGACTATGAAGAACTCAAGAGGAGGGCGGCGATTCGAGGATTCACCGCAGTCGAGACTGGTATCACCGTAAGCGCAAGCGTTGAGAGCACCAGCCGTGATGTAGAGACGCGGAACGTAGTCGCGGTGCGGAGAGGTAGCACTCGGCCGGATGAATATCTCACTGTAACCTCCCATTACGACCACTTCGGCGTTGGCGAAAGCATTGCTGGTGATTCCATCTATAACGGTGCCTACGACAACGCCTCTGGTACCGCTTTACTCCTGGAGGTCGCCCATGCTATTTCTGGCAGCCAGACACCCCTAGGGCGTTCTGTCTTATTCATCGCCACTGCTGCTGAGGAGCAAGGGCTACTCGGGGCCGAACGATACGTGCGCTCCCCTATATACCCTCTCAGCCAAACTGTGGCAGAGATAAACTTGGATGGCGCCAATCTCTGGGGTCTCACCGATGATATCATTGTTCATGGAGAAGAGCGGAGCGAGCTAGGAAACTATGTTCGCCCCCGAGCCACCCAGCTTGGCCTCACTCTCAGGCCCGACGCTGAGCCAGAAAAGGGTTTCTTTTTCCGCTCGGATCACTTTCCGTTTGCGAAGGCGGGAGTTCCTTCCCTCTGGATCGAGCATGGTCGGAACTACCGTGGCCAACCGGCGGGTTGGGGGGCTCAGCTCCAGGCCGACTACACCGCTAATCGCTACCATGCACCGTCTGATGAATTCAGTGACGAGTTTACATTTGATGGAGCTGTACAGCAGGGCACTCTGCTACTTGCCGTATTATTCGATGCCGCGGCAGATGTGAGCTGGCCGAATTGGCATGTTGGACAGGAGTTCAAAGGTGCGCGAGACGCTATGCTTGAGAACCGCTAGCCAATGCCACGTGCCTAGCGACGGTGCCATCCGACGTTTCTAGAATCCCGTAGGCTCTTCTAAGAACTCCCAGGTCAAACCGAATCGTTCTTCCAGGTGTGCCCCCAAAGCCTTCACCCCAAACGTCTCCGTCGCATAATGTCCCCCTAAGAGAACAGATATTCCCAGCTCTACCGCATCAAAATACTCTGCATGACTGACCTCCCCTGTAATCAGGGCATCGAGGCCCAAGCCAACTGACTCCTCTATGAAGGAGCCTCCTGCTCCTGTTACCACCCCTATCCTCTCTATCACCTCTGGGCCACCCTCAATCAGTCGAACTGGGCCCTTGAGTATCAGCTCCAGTTCGCCCGCGAGCGCCGCGCTCGCCATACCCCCCGGTTTCCTTCCCCACCAACCGATATTCGTGCCCTGGTGCTCTCCGAACGACCCCTCAATCTCCAGCCCTAACGCTCTCGCCATAAGAATGCAGTTACCCACTTCCGGGTGGCTATCTAATGGCAGGTGGCAGGAATACAGAGAGACTTGCCCCTCGATTAGCTTACGAATCTTCCGGAAATGCCGACCCGTCACCGGCTGCAATCCCTTCCAAAAGAGCCCGTGGTGCACAATCAGTAGGTCCGCCCCCCGCTTTACCGCCTCACTGATCGTCGCCTCAGAGGCATCCACAGCGACAGCCACGTGTCCAACTTCTCCTGGGCCATCTACCTGCATGCCGTTCAG
>DCAZ01000023.1 GCA_002313925.1 Gemmatimonadales bacterium UBA1120 | reverse complement strand
GCGGAGATTGTACTTACCACCCGTATTATGCATCCATACGCCATAACCCGTAATCATTCCATCTTCCACCAGGGTTTCCATTATAGGCACTGCAGCACCCCTATAGAGGGCAGCAAACGCAGGAATATCACTAAAGCGAACGCTATGCGATGCTATGGATATCCGAGTTGCCCCGGGAGTAGCCTGACCATCCGTACTAGTCTGGGCATCTGCGCAACTGATACTTACACCACTCAATAACGAGATGACCATCAGTTTCTTCAGCATTCAATCCTCCTAATTTATTTATAAGATAAACACCCAACAGCTACTTTGGAATCAGATAGTATAGCTTGTAAACCATTATACTACTGCGACTTATACTATTTTATATAATGTTGATTATTAGACTTTTAGCTGGCGTTCATAGGTTTGACCCAGCTCACACTGACGACAAAATAACAATGAAGCACCTCGTACGGCCTGATGATCAACGACTAGAGTAGAAGTTCAACCACCAGAAATCCTCCAAGAAGCAAGATTCCGAAGATCCAGGCTAAAAGATTGAAGTAACGGTCAATGAATGAACCAATCGGCTTACCAAACTTGAAGATCAGCCCGGCCAGCACAAAGAATCGGATACTTCTACTAAGCACAGAAGCTACAACAAAAATTCCGAAATTGATCGAGAATACACCCGCTGAAAGCGTGAAGACTTTATATGGTATAGGTGTTAGCCCCGCAAAAAAGATTGCCCAAAAGTCCCAGCGATCGTATTGCACCTGTACTTGCTCAAATGCTTCCGGGCTTACCCCTGGCACGTATTGATAGAACCATGGTTCGGCCAAATCCCAGGCCCCTGCCCCGATCCCGTATCCGATCATTCCACCGAGAACGGATGCACTAGTCGCAATAAGAGCGAACCGCAGGGATCTACTTGCGGCCCCAAGGCAGAGTGCGATCAGCAGTGGGTCAGGAGGTATCGGGAAAAATGAGGACTCGGCAAGAGCGAGCACAAATAATGCTGGCGCCCCATAAGGCGTCTCTGCCCAATGTAATACCCAGTCATACAACCGCCTTACGGGCCCACTCCGCTTTCCTGTTTCCGTCACACACCCTCACTCTGCCAGGCGAATCGACCTAGAAGTGGAACAAAAGTAACGGCCCCCTTAACCACTTCTTCCGTCACCACAAAACCGGTTTTCTTGATCTGGACCAATTCCTGGGATTCTCTCGAACCCACGGGAATCAACATACGCCCACCCTCGTCCAGCTGATCCACAAGTGCAGACGGAATCGAAGGAGAGGCTGCGGATACAACGATCACATCGAATGGTGCGAATTTCTTCCATCCAATCGTCCCATCGCCCACAAGCAGAGCAACGTTATTCGCACTTAGTGAGTCGAGCACCTTGCGAGCACGTTGAGACAACTCACTCAGTCGCTCTATCGAATAAACACGATCGGCGGCGAGCGCGAGGAGCGCGGTTAGATACCCACTCCCAGTTCCAATTTCTAGAACCTTTTCATCCCTGCCAGGCGAAAGTAGTTGGAGATAATATGCCTGAAGGGAAGGTTGAGAGGCAGTCTGACCAAACCCAATCGGGAGAGGAGCATCCTCATAGGCCCGCGGCCATAGTACTTCCGGGATAAAGATATGGCGGGGCACCACATCAAAATACTGAAGTGTCTCAAGGTCATCGATGCCCTTGGCTTGAATCTCTTCAATAAGCTTCCGGCGATGACCGACGAAGCGAGTGTCGTCTAAAGGGCTAGTTCCCACGCCCGAATCTCCTCAAGGAGCTTGTAGTTCGTGAGGTCAAGATGCAACGGTGTGACAGAGACATACCCGTCTTCAACCGCCTGAAAATCAGAATCCTCTGCACCCCTCCAGTTAACTGTGCCGCCCCCGATCCAAAAGTATTCCCTACCAGAGGGGTCATTCGCTCGCGTAATCGCATCCGAATATCGTCGACGACCAAGTGTTGTAACCTTAATCCCTCGCACTTCATCGGGTGGCACTGCAGGTAAGTTCACATTGAAGAGGGTGTCCGCAGGAAAGTCCTCCCGTCCTAAGATTTTCCCCAAGATCACACGCACCACTGACTCCCAACCCTCTAGTTCTTCTGGCCGATCTTGAACGTATGAAATTGCAATCGCTGGAATTCCAATCACTGTCGCTTCCATCGCAGCTGCAACAGTTCCTGAATAGAGAACGTCTTCACCCATGTTTGGGCCATGATTCACCCCGGATAGGCAGATGTCTGGCTGACCTGGGAGAAGCCCATTGACCGCGAGGATCACGCAGTCCGTCGGAGTTCCGTCGACCACATAGGAGTTGTCCGAGGTCAGACGTGCACGTAATGGGTGATGGAGAGTGAGGGAATTGCTAGTGGCACTCTGTTCTCGGTCAGGCGCGACAACAGTCACGGAACCCAATGTGCTTGCTGCACTAGCGAGTACACGAATTCCGTTAGCGAGATAGCCGTCGTCGTTCGTGCAGAGAATATTCATCGCCAGGCTGTGTCGGTTAACTGTGACCGAGGGTTTCCTTTAGCTCTAGCAGATCAGCCTTCAGGCCTTGTAACACCTCGGATCCGAGTACACCACGCCGTTCTTCTTCAAGTTTACCGCCTGCGCGTATTTCGAGAAGCTTTTTGTTCGCACCCTCAATTGTGTATTTCTGCTCATAAAGAAGCCGTTTCACGAGCATAATGACTTCGATCTCTTTTGACCTAAAGACTCGATTCCCTGCCCGATTCTTGGTCGGTCTTAATACTTCAAACTGAGTTTCCCAATAACGGAGGACATGCGGCTTTAACCCTGTCAGGTCACAGACCTCACCGATGGAGTAGTACACCTTTTTGGTAACGGGCTCGTTCATCCTCACTCCTAGGGGTCTAGGAATCCGACTGCTTATACTACTGCCATTCCTCAGATGTGGGCTCTCTGAGCATCAACATTTCTAGGGCATCTGCGGGCTTAATTGTATTATTCAAGACCCCGTAGACTTGCTCCACAATTGGCATTTCTACACCACGATCTTTCGCCAATTCGTATACCGACTCAGTAGTTTTTACTCCCTCGGCTACCGCCTTCATGTCGGATAGAATTTCCTGCAGTGACTCTCCTTGTCCTAACCGGTATCCAACCGTGCGATTGCGACTCAGGTCCCCCGTGCAAGTCAACAAGAGGTCGCCCATCCCGGCCAACCCTGAAAAAGTAGCTCTGTCACTGCCCATCGCGACCCCAAGACGGGTTATCTCAGCCAAGCCACGAGTAATAACAGCAGCAATTGTATTGTGTCCGTATCCCAGTCCGGAGACAATTCCTGCTGCAAGCGCCACAACATTCTTAAGCGCGCCACCTAACTCCACGCCAACAATGTCTGTACTGGTGTAGATTCGAAAATAAGGGGTCTGAAAAATGTCCTGAGCCTCGTTAGCTGCCTCGGCTGTTCGCCCGGCTATTACCACAGCCGTGGGAGCATGACTCACAACCTCTTTCGCAAAGCCTGGGCCAGAGAGCACACAAAAACGCTCCATGCTTTGTTTCGGAAGAATCTGACCAAGCACTTCGTCCATTCTAAGAAGTGTTCCGTTCTCTATTCCCTTAGAGGCACTCACAACAAGAGCATTCACTGGCACACTCGGGGCTGCCTCCGTCATCACCTCGCGTACGACCTGGGCCGGACTAGCGGAAAGCACTACCGAAGCTCCCTCCAGAGTCCTCGAGAGGTCAGTCTCTGCTCGAAGTGCATCCGGCAAATCTATTCCCGGCAAATACCGATTCTGGTGAAGCTCGTTGATACTATCTGCTACATCTGCTTCAAAAGACCACATTGTTACCGTGAGTTCATCCTTCTCGGCCAAAAGCGTTCCCAGTGCGGTGCCCCAAGCACCTGCGCCAATCACAGCAATCCGGCGATTTTCGCTCACGCTACCTCGCTATGATCCTCAGCTTTAGCATCACCGCTCCACTTGAATCTACTCTCAGTACCAGCCAGAATCCGTTTGAGATTTGAGCGGTGAGCCCAGGTAACGAAAACTGCCAGTGCTAGTGAGAACCACATGAGCCCCTCACCACCTCGGTCAGGTGTAAGCAAGACAAAAATCGGAAGGCTAACTGCAGCACCGATCGATCCTAATGCCACATAGCCGGTTGGAAATGTGAGTGCGCACCATACCGCGAAGCATCCGAGAACAGCCCACGGAGCAAGTGCTAATAGTACTCCGGCACTGGTAGCAACTCCCTTACCTCCCTTAAATCCCACCCAGAAAGAGAAAATGTGCCCGACAATCGCTGCTCCACCGAATGCAAGCGTCCAGCCAAAAGTCGCATCAATCAATCGCGGGAAGAGCCATACCGGGACAAACCCTTTTACTACATCAACAACCATGACTGGGGCTGCCCAACCAGGGCCTACAATGCGGAAGACATTGGTCGCTCCAAGATTACCCGAGCCGTGCTGTCGCAGGTCGATACCGCGTACCAGCCGGGAGACCCAGTAACTACTGGGCGTGGCCCCGAGCACATATGATAGCGCGAGCAAGGCGTAAGTCACTTTTCTCGACCAGTTCTGAAACGAAGACGAATCGGTGTCCCCATAAACCCCCAAGCTTCACGGAAACCACTTTCAAGGTAGCGAATGTAGGGCGCGGGTAAGGCGTTCGGATAGTTCGAGAAAATAGCAAAAGTAGGTGGGGCAATGGTTACTTGAGTTCCGTACTTCACCTTTACCCGACGCCCCCTATAAAGCGGAGGCGGCTGGCGTCTGAGCACGGCCCCTAAAACCTCGTTGACCTCATGCGTTTCTATCCGCCTACGTCTCTCTTCATGTACCTCAACGATCAAGTCCAGGCACTTTCGAATTCTTTGCCCCGTTAACGCTGACGTAAAGAGCATGGGGATCCAGCGAAGGAATGGAATGCGCTCACGCATTTTCTTTTCGAATGCGGGCCCGGTCATCGTATCCTTCTCAACAAGATCCCACTTGTTCATGAGTAAAACGACTGCCTTCCCTGCCTCCCAGGCTGTTCTCAGGATCTTGATATCCTGGGCATGCAATTCCTGCTCACTCGCGTCAATCAAGACGAGACACACATCAGCTGCGTATACAACTCGATCGGTTCTGAGCGCACTGTAATACTCTAGGTTGTCCTTCACTTTCGTCTGACGCCTGAGTCCTGCTGTGTCGACAAAGACGAGTGTCCGGTTGTGGTACCGGAATAGTGTATCGACTGGATCGCGAGTGGTGCCCGGAATATCGGAAACGACAACCCTGTCTTCCCCGATTAGCCGGTTCACGAAACTTGATTTGCCCACATTGGGTTTCCCCACAACTGCTACCCGGATCAATGCCTCATCCTCTTGATCCACTGATGTAACTTCAGGAAGTGCCTCCACCACTAGATCTAAGAGGTCTCCGGACCCCTTACCCGACAGCGAACTAACCGGGATAGGCTCTCCCATACCCAGTGACCAGAACTCCTGATGTCGGTGGTCATTGGGGAGATTGTCAATCTTATTTGCTACCAAGAGCACCGGCTTTTGTGATTTACGCAGAACGTCAGCGAGTTTCTCGTCGAGAGGATGTACACCCTGATGCCCGTCAACGAGGAAGAGGATTACGTCAGATTCTGTGACAGCAGCAAATGCCTGCTCACGTACAGCTCTATCGAGCGGTTCGTCACTTCCCTCAATAACTCCCCCAGTATCAACAATGAAAAAATGCCGACCCGCCCAATCTGCAGGTGCAAAATTTCGATCTCTAGTTACGCCCGGCTGATCATCTACGATCGCGACCCGGGCCCCGATAACCCGATTAAAGAAGGTTGATTTACCAACGTTCGGGCGGCCGACAACTGCAAGAATGGGAAGCTGTCCACTCATACCGACCTCAACGCTTCCGTTACCTCATGTCCGGTACAGACCAATGCTGGTGCAAGTGCCCTTTCGAGTTCATTCATTGGAACGTCATCAATAAAGATATCGTCAGCATTAAGAGCTTCAGCTGGTAGGACGACCAGATCTCCGGACTGCGTATTCTGCAGTGCATCAATGATGTCTCTCCCTCCCAGCAACCCAGCTATCGTGACCGTATCACCAAAGTAGCGATTCTCAACGTGCACTATCTCAACGGACGCTGCCGTTGCTGCCGCCAGCGCCGAGGCTCTCTCACCCAGAAATGGAGCCATAGACCCACCGGTCACCAATCGGATTCTGCGTCCTTCGAATCGGGGGACCTCAGACAACCCACGCTCAAACCCATCTATAAAGCGTCGGATCGCACCAACTCCGTTCTCATAAAGTGCACCGTCGTCGTAGTAGGAAGCCTCCGGAAGTGGTAGGCCTGCAATCAAGTACATCTCATCAGCCGCATAACACCACCCGAATCCTCTCCCTTGGTCCCCAAGCCTGCGGGCTTCATCAACCTGCCCTATCGCCGAGACCGCTTCCGAAGCCCGAAGTAGTCGTGCAGGCCGGTTAAGGTTGTAGCGAGTCAAGCCAACCGGCACGACCGAGAGAGATCGAACTGCGGGTCCAAGACCCCAGAGATCGGCTATCGTGCGATCAAGGTGTTCTCCGTCGTTCCAGCCCGGACACAAGACCACCTGTGTATGTACTTCAAGGCCACCTTCTATGAGATCTCGCAACTGATCCATTATGAGACCAGCTCTTTCGTTAACTAAAAGACGTTCTCTTACTTCGGCCTCGGTCGCATGTACACTTACGTATAGCGGTGATATTCCTTGGTCTATCAGTCGTTGAAGGCCCTTCGGTCCAAGATTAGTTAGAGTGACATAACTCCCGTATGTGAATGAAAGTCGGAAGTCATCATCCCGTAGCCATAGCGTCTGTCTCGCACCTTCAGGGTTCCCATCGATAAAGCAGAAGACACACTTATTCGCGCACTCTCGGATCTGGTCTGGAGCGGGAACGATCCCCATCGCATTTCCCGGTTCCCGCTCGATTTCATAGAAGACAATATCCCCAGCAGGAGACACGGTCTCCAGCTCGATCTCAGTATCCGCAAGAAGGAAAGTGAGGTCGATACCATCGCGCACGTGCTCACCGTTGATGCGCACGACTCGCGTTCCGATCTCAAGATTGAGCTCTTCCGCGATGCTTCCAGCTTCAATTTCGGCGATCCGGATCACAGACGGCTCACTGAGTGACGAGGGGAAAGCGGGGTGATAAGCCGAGAAAAGCTAACTATCCTATATCAGGCCTACAATTTTTATGCTTGACCTACAGATGCTTTTCTAAGCAGGTTCGTCTGTAGAGGGCAACACAGAACTACGGCTTAAGGGGCCTTATGCCCACTGAACAGATCTCTGGAGCGACGTGTTGAAGCTCAATAGATTCCCACTTGGTTTAGGGGTAGTTCTTTCCTTCATAGGTCTCTCGGCTTGTGAAGAGATCGAACAGGTCCAAGACCGCTTCCGGGACATGACCCCCCACGAGGCCTACCAAGCCTCACTATCTGATGCAGGACTCACGACCACAGCACTTGGGCGTGATTGGCTTCTTGCCGCACACCAAGCCGTTCAGGCTCCTGTGGAGATATCTCTCCCGTTCCAGGAAGAGGGGTTCATAACACCTGAGCAACCAAGTGCAGTAGCGTACCGTTTGACGATCGGTCGGGGTCAGCGGCTTACTGCTAAGATCTCCTTAACAAACGGTGAGGAGACACGGGTCTTTGTCGATCTCTTCCGAATGGCAGAGAACGAAGACGATCCACCACGACCAATCCTCTCTACAGATTCAGTACCTGAGACATTCGAACATGAGCCCTGGAGAGGCGGGGATTTTCTGCTGAGGCTGCAACCAGAACTCCTCCGAGGGGGCGCCTATACCGTCACGCTCCAGCTTGAAGCCCAACTCGCCTTCCCTGTAGAAGGACATGGGGTCCGCTCAATCCAGAGTGTGTTCGGAGTGGATAGAGATGCTGGGCGAAGAAGCCATGACGGAGTGGATATTTTTGCACGGAGAGGGACACCGGTGCTCGCCACATCAGCCGGCCGAGTCAACCGTGTACAGGTAACCAACTTGGGAGGCAAGGTCGTCTGGCTACGTGATCCGATCAGAAACTCAAATATCTACTTCGCTCACTTGGACAGTCAGGCAGTAAGTCGTGGCCAAGAGGTAGAGATTGGAGACACGCTTGGGTTTGTCGGTAATACCGGGAACGCACGCACAACCCCTCCACATTTGCATTTTGGGATTTATCGGCGTGGAGAGGGTCCAGTTAATCCTGACCCATTCCTGAGGCCACCCCGTGGCAATATGGAGGAGCAAACCGCAGACCTTGGACAACTCGGGGAATGGGTTCGACTCTTGAACGACGGCATCCGCCTACGTGCGGCCCCGACCCGTCGTGGGGAAGTCCTTCGAGAACTCGGTCAGTACACGCCACTTCGAGTCCTCGCAGGATCCGGTGAATATTTCCGTGTCAGACTCCCAGATGGCGCATACGGCTATGTGGCTTCTCGTCTTACAGAACCTGCTGATCTTCCGCTCGGCTCGGAAATCGCAGCCCAAAACCAGACGATACTTTCAAGTCCTTCGTATACCGCATCTGTAATCGCACAGCTAGATGCTGGTACAGAACTGCCAATCCTTGGACGCTATGAGGGATATCTCTACGTGCTTACACCGAATGGGCACACCGGATGGATCGGGGACCAGCAACAGTAGGAACGACGTCCTAGTTTCCCATATCCGCATCTTCTAGTGCTCCGTTGTAACCCTCGGCCTAGTACGCTG
>DCAZ01000057.1:452-14119 GCA_002313925.1 Gemmatimonadales bacterium UBA1120 | reverse complement strand
TGCCGATCTCCTCCTGCAGGCGTATGAGAGTGGAGAAGTTGGAACAGACGATGCTATGCTGCTCGAGTCTTTCGGCGCTCGTTTGCAAATGGTCGATGATGGGGGTACAAACATCAAGGTGACTCGGCCTGCAGACCTCATGATTGCCCAAGCAATTCTACGTCTACAGTCCGGTGATGTCTGACAAATCCTTAAACATCGATTTGCTCACTGATTCCGAGGTGGATCTTGATCTGGCGGTTGCGCATGTCCAAGGAGAAGGTGTAATCGCGTACCCCACAGAGACGGTGTATGGCTTTGGGTCCCTGCCCACCACAAAGGGGGTTGCTCGTGTTCAGGCACTCAAGCATAGATCGCTGGAAAAGCCACTGATCATACTTACTCCCACAGCTGAAGAGGTTGCTGGGTTGGCTTGGAATGATGAGGCGCGCCTACTCGGGTCGGCCTTTTGGCCAGGAGCATTAACCTTGGTACTCCGCGATCCCCGAAGTATCTTCCCGCCCGGAATCCGCAGCGAGAGTGACAAGGTTGCAGTGCGTGTGAGTTCTAATCCAATTGTTCAGCGCATATTGAAGAAATTGGGTGCCCCCCTCACTTCCACAAGTGTGAATTATCCTGGTGAACTACCTGCGAGATCGGCTTCCCAGGTCGTCGAAGTGATTAGTCGTCTCAATGGAAATGGCATCATGTTAATTGATACGGGTACGCTGCCGATTTCTGAGCCATCTACAATTGTGGACTGCACAGTGAAGCCACCGGAAGTTTTACGAGAAGGCAGGGTTCAGATTTCGAACCTAGGTGAGGTCATACCGGAGCTACATGGAAAAGCGATCTAAGGTCGAGCAACCCTTCCGGTTGCTATTTGTATGCACTGGTAACACGTGTCGAAGCCCAATGGCTGAGGTTATCGCTCAGAATGAGATAGAACAGCGGGGCTGGAATAGTGTTGAAGTGCGCTCAGCCGGTATTGCGGCATTTGATGGCGGTGGTGCTTCAAGTGGGGCATTAAGGGCTGTGGAAGCGCATAGCCTCGACCTCACGAGACATCGTGCCACGTTCTTAACTAAAGAGGTTGCGATTTGGGCAGACTTGATCCTAGTGATGTCTGCCGCCCACTTCATGAGTGTCACCGAGCTTGGCGCTGGTGAAATCTCCTCATTAATTACTTCATTTGCAGATGCATGGGAAGGTGGAGGAATATCGGAGTCAGTGCCTGATCCGGTTGGAGGAACAGAACAGGAATACTTGGAGACATTTGATTTGATTAAAGACTTGGTCAACAAGGTTCTGCAGAGAATTGGCCCTTCAGGCTGTAAATGAATTTCACGGCGAAGACCCGGCTACTAACGCTCCTCGGGGACCCCATCCTTCACTCTAAGTCGCCCGAAATTCAGAACAGGGCATTTGAAGCCGCGGGAGTGGATGGGGTCTATGTCGCTCTGCAATGCAAAGAAGAGGACCTTGAGGGTTTCATGGTTAGCATCGCTCGTTCTGGAGGTGGGGGCAACATTACGCTCCCTCATAAGGAGAAGGCTGCAGCGATCGTCGAGATTGCGAGCGAAGCAGTCGTACAAACGGGCGCCTGCAACACTTTTTGGGGAGATGAAAGGGGCCGGATCCATGGGGATAACACTGATGTAGATGGCTTTAGAAGTGCGTTGAGCTTCTTTATCGGCAGCGTGCCCTCTGGAATCAGAGTTCTCCTCTTAGGAGGAGGAGGAGCTGCGAGAGCCTCCCTATTAGGTCTGATTGACGAAGGGGCTGATGAGATCGTGATTTTCAATCGTACCCCCGAGCGGGCTCGGTCGATGTCACGACGTATTGGAGGAGAGAGGACGCGGGTCATCCCAGTTCTGGAGGAAATTGAAGGAGAAGATTTCGACCTGGTTATTAATGCTACTTGTCTCGGACTTGAGGAAAATGATGCCTCACCAATGGATTTAGAGCGTTTGGGTTGTGTTGGGGCAGCGATGGATCTTGTATATGGAAGGCATGTCACACCTTTTGTTCGAGCAGCAGAGGCGATGGATATTCGGGCTACTGACGGGGCTGAGATGCTAGTTCGGCAAGGGGCTGCGTCATTCGAAAGATGGTGGGGGATACCCGCCCCAGTTGAAGTTATGCGGGCAGCGATGGAGAAGAGTTTGGTCGATTGAATTTTGTGGTCTCGGTCTAGCCAATATCCTAACCTAGACCGATGTGTTCTTCAGTGCCTTTTTCAATTAACGCAGGGGTTATCTTCCTGCTCTGGTCAATTTCCATTCTTAAAATCAGGAGCTTACACACCATGCCAATCCGCGTTGCCATTAACGGATTCGGACGGATCGGACGTAACATCTTACGTAGTGCCAAGCAGGCTGACCGTAGCGACATAGACTTTGTCGCTGTGAACGATCTGACAGATGCTAAAACGCTCGCTCATCTCATGAAATATGATTCGGTTCACGGGACTTATATGGGGGACGTTAAGGTTTCGGATGATGGGTTGGTTTTGGATGGAGACAATATCCGGGTTCTAAGTGAAAGGGACCCCAGTGCACTGCCTTGGTCAGAACTGGAAATCGATATCGTAATTGAGTCGACGGGGATGTTTCGTGATCGAAAGGGGGCCGCGAAGCATCTTGCAGCTGGTGCTCGTAAGGTGATTATCTCCGCCCCTGGTAAGAATGAAGATCTTACGGTAGTGCTCGGGGTCAATCAGGATAAGTACGATCCTGATGAACACGATGTGATATCTAACGCGAGTTGCACGACAAACTGTCTGGCACCGGTGGTTAAGATTCTGGCGGAGACGGTCGGATTTCGACACGGATTGATGACTACGATTCACGCGTATACAAATGATCAAAGCATCCTTGATCTTCCGCATAAGGACCTCAGAAGAGCTCGTGCGGCTGCACTCTCGATGATCCCAACGACCACAGGAGCAGCAAAAGCGACAGGTCTAGTGCTTCCTGAGGTTGCAGGACACATCGACGGAATGTCGATCCGGGTTCCAACCGCAGATGTGTCGCTCGTTGATCTTGTTGCTGAAGTCGATCAAAACACGACTGAAGAGGAAATTAATGCAGCTTTCCGAGAAGCTGCTTCTGGGTCGCTCAAGGGGATCTTGAGCGTATCAGATGAGCCACTTGTGTCCATTGACTACACCGGGAACCCACACAGTTCAGTAGTTGACTCACTTTCAACTGCAGTTATGGATGGTCGCATGGTCAAGGTTCTGGCTTGGTATGACAACGAGTGGGGTTACTCAAATCGTGTCATTGACCTTGTGAGTTTTGTGGGAGAGCGACTCCCTGCCTCAACGAGGGACTAAGGGAGTCCATGTGCGACAAGAAGAGGCTTGAGGATTTCGATCACGGGCAGCTTTTAGGTCGGACGGTTCTCGTACGAGCTGATCTTAATCTCCCTATGCAAGATGGCGAGATTGCAGATGACCATCGCCTTGTCGCGTCACTTCCAACACTAAGTTTCCTCCGCGAGGCCGGTGCCCGTGTCATCCTACTTTCTCACTTAGGGCGTCCGAATGCGCGTCCAAGTCGTGTGTACTCGCTAGAGCCCGTTGCTGAACGTCTTGCCGAGCTTCTGTCATCGGACGTCGAGTTCGTAGCCGACCCTATAGGAAGAGGACAACCTCTATCCGCTGATCTTGTGATGCTTGAAAACACGCGATTTCTCTCTGGCGAGATGGATAACGCCTCGGATCTAGCCGAATCTTGGGCGGAACTAGGGGAGCTATTCGTGAATGACGCTTTTGGAACTGCACACCGGGCTCACGCTTCGACGGCAGGGTTGGCTGATGCCATGAGAGCAAAGGGTGGAGAGGCGGTGGCAGGGTTGCTAATGGCCCGAGAACTTCACTTTTTTAGAAGAGCGATGAGCGAGCCCAAGCATCCGTTTGTGGGAATCCTTGGTGGTGCAAAGATATCCGGAAAGATCGACGTAATCTCTTCCTTACTTCAGCGTGTGGACCGATTACTTATCGGTGGTGCCATGGCAAACACTTTTTTCCAGGCCATGGGGCTGTCCACTGGAGCATCACTTGTCGAAGATGATTTTGTTCCAGTTGCGCGAGACCTTCTCCAGAAGAGCGGAGACAAGTTGCTTTTGCCTGTGGACTGCATAGTAGCTAAGGAACTCCGGGAAGGTGCGCCCCATCGAGTCGTAGCATCTAGTGCGATTAGGCACGACGACATGGCATTAGATATTGGGCCGGAAACGGCTACTACTTTTAGGAACGTGATTGATAGTGCCCAGACAATCTTGTGGAACGGACCTATGGGAGTTTTTGAGACCCCACCATTCGGTGTTGGGACCATAGATCTCGCCCATTCCGTTGCGGATGTCTGTGATAGGGGGGCTTTGGTTGTAGTAGGGGGTGGGGATTCTGCGAGGGCAGCTGACCTTTCAGGGGTGACTTCTCGGCTCACTCATGTCTCGAGTGGGGGAGGTGCCTCGTTGGCTTTCTTGGCAGGAAAGACGCTACCCGGTGTTCATTCCTTGAGTGATAAGGAGTAGACGTGGCGGTCATCGCAGGAAACTGGAAAATGCACATGGCTCCAGAAGAGGCTTGTACCTTTTTCGGTGCTTTTGAAATTGATGAAATGATGGCTAATAACGAGATCCTGATTTTTCCTCCAGCTATCTCTCTTCTAGCTGCTTATAAGTGTGAGGACAGAGATCCAAGAGTCCAGCTCGGTATCCAGAATGTTCACTGGGAGGATCGGGGAGCGTTCACCGGTGAGATTTCTGCCGTGATGGCAGCTAGTGTAGGTGCCAGCTACGCTCTTGTGGGACACTCTGAAAGGAGGCAATTGTTCGGTGAGACGGATGAACAAGTTGCACTCAAGGTTGCCGCCGCTCTTCGGCATGGTCTCATACCAGTGATTTGTGTTGGGGAGACACTTGAAGAGCGCGAAGCGGGCCGAGTCAATGAGGTAATCTTGAGCCAGCTTGATTTGGCCTTAACCTCGATCCCTGATCCTGAAGCCCGTTTTCTAATCGCGTATGAACCAGTTTGGGCGATTGGTACAGGAAAGACAGCAACGCCCATGGATGCGGCAGGAGCCCACGGGACGCTTCGGAATCGACTGGAGCAGGCCATCGGTGCGACGACTGCAGCTCGGACGGAGATTCTTTATGGAGGCTCAGTCCAACCAAGCAACGCAACAGAAATCCTTGCAGCGCAGGATGTAGATGGAGTCCTTATTGGTGGTGCCAGCCTCAACCCTCAATCGTTTGGCGAGATTACCCGCGCGGCTGGCTGAAGCTGCCGTTGACACCCCTCGGGTGCTCTCCGACGTTTAGCAGGTCACTCCGGCGGAGAATAAGGGAATACAAGGAAGATGTATACATTCTTGCTAGCTGTCTTAGTAGTCGACGGCATATTTATGTCAGTCGTAATCCTTCTTCAGTCTGGAAAAGGTGGCGGTCTAGCCGCGGTCGGTGGCGGCGCTGCGATGACTGAAGGGGTATTAGGAGGGCGACAAGCAACTACGGTTTTGACCAGAGCTACATGGATCTCGGGCACTATATTCTTGGTCCTAGCGCTTGTACTATCGGTGATGTCCTCACGTGCCAGACAACCCGAGTCCGTGATCCAGGTCGAGGCTCCTTTCGCGGCGCCCGCTCCTGTCTCAGTGGTTCCGGGTCTCGGCGAGGAACCCACAGAAGGTGCTGCGCCAGGTACGACTGAAGACCCGGGTAATTCGGGTAACTAAGGAACCCTCAGTGGTATTCGGAGGCGCTAACGGCCTCCCTAGTGGGGTCTGCTGTGCTATCTGTGTGGACGATGTCTGATTCTCTAATAGCTGGACTTGATCAGACTCAGCTCCTTGGACTGTACCATTCGCTTGTACTCACGCGAGCAGCTGAAGAACGGCTAGAGATGTTACAAAAGCAGGGCCATGTGACCGGAGAAATTTACCGATCAATCGGACAGGAAGCTGGTGCCGCCGGCGCTGCCTTTGCACTCAATCGTCAAACAGATGGGACGGGTGACTTTCTCGCGCCGACGGTACGAGCTGCCGGAGCCTTGTTTCTATTCGGAGGGGAATTAGTCGACTTCTTTCGTCAGTACATGGGGCGGGCGACCGGTCCAACGGAGGGCAAAGAGGCCAACATCCACTGGGTTGATTTTCAGAAGGGAATCATTGGTCCTGTCTCACCACTTGGAACCATGTTAGAGGTCATGGCTGGAATTACACTGTCTTTTAAGGTTAGAGGTGAGTCCCGAGTCGGCATGGTCTTCTGCGGCGATGATGCATCGTCAACGGGTGCCTGGCATGAAGGTCTCAATTTTTCCGCGGTTCAGCGTTGTCCATTGATTCTGATGGTTGAGGCTAATCAGTGGGCGTTTTCAACAGCCACACGTAAGAATACCCGAGTCCGAAGTTTTACTGAGAAAGCAGCTGGGTATGGGATCGGTTCAGAATCTGTGGATGGGACTGATGTCATGGCGGTATATGAAGCCGTGAGCCGGGCAGCGAAGCGCGCAAGAGCGGGGAAAGGTACTCAGATGGTAGAGCTGAGGTATTACAGACGCCTTGGTTATGCACAGCATGATCCTCAGGATTACGTTGATCCGGACGAACTTGCCATGTGGGTGGATCGTGATCCCATTGATTTGTTCGAGCGCAGGATCTTAGAAGAAGGTTGGGCAGCAGAATCAGTCCTCCACAAGATCAGAATACGCGCAGAAGAGGAGTGCAAGTTGGTGGCAGAGCAGGCGACCGGCGAACCGGTTCCGGATGGCCGGGAGGCCGTGAAAGGTGTTTACACAGATACTATAACCCAGCACCCGTGGACACGGACGGATGGGCCTTATAGAAGAGATGGCAGTGAGCTAAATACATGAACCAGCCTGCTCCCGAGCACCTCAAGAAGACAGCACGTGGGGAGCCCGTCACCCTGCTGGAAGCGGTCAGTGAGGGGTTGTTTGAGGAGATGGTTCGGGATGATAGCGTCTTTTTAATGGGAGAGGATATCGGCGTCTATGGAGGTGCGTTCAAGGTTACTCGTGGTTTTCTTGATTATTTTGGAGGTCTACGTGTAATAGACACACCCATTGCAGAGGGCGGGTTCACTGGGGCCGCAGCTGGAGCCGCTCACATGGGTTTGCGACCCGTTGTAGAGATGCAGTTCATGGACTTCATCTCACCCGCGTATGATGTACTCACAAACTATATCGCGACCTCACTATACAGGGGTGCTGGCCCCATGCCGATCGTGGTAAGGGGGCCTGTTGGTGGGGGTAACAGGGGAGGACCTTTCCATTCGCAAAATGTGGAGATGGCGTTCTTCCACACGCCGGGGTTCAAAATCGTCTATCCGAGTACGGCCTACGATGCTAAGGGTCTCATGAAAGCGGCGATTCGAGATGACAACCCAGTCATCTTTGAAGAACACAAAGCTCTATACCGCGCGCCTACTCTTAGGGAAGTACTGCCGGATGAAGATTACGTTGTACCACTTGGTAAAGCTCGCACTGTCAGGGAGGGCTCTGATCTTACCCTTGTCACATATGGGGCAATGGTCCACAAGTCTATCGAGGCTGCAAAAAAGCTTGAGCAAGAGGATGGTGTAGGGGTAGAAATCATAGATCTTAGAACACTTTTACCTCTTGATGAAGACGCGATTGTGGAGAGTTTAAAGCGCACTGGAAGGGTTCTTATCGTGCACGAGGATACACGTACGGGCGGGATAGCGGGTGAGATTGCAATTCGCTTGAACGAGAGAGCATTTGAGTGGCTTGATGCACCGATTCTCAGAGTAACTGCAATCGATTCCCCTGTTCCGTATGCTGGCTCTTTGGAAGATTATTTCCTGCCACAAGTTGAGGATATTGTCACGGCTGGGAGATATCTTGCTGCGTACTGAGCATGCCGCGAAGTTTCGCTTACATCCCCTCCATACTGGAGTAACCTAGCGTGGCTCGCATAGAAGTTCCTATGCCTCAGATGGGTGAGTCGATCGCCGAAGGGACTGTCTCTAAATGGCTGAAGCAGGTTGGTGATACAGTCGAGCGTGATGAGCCAATCTTGGAGATTTCCACTGATAAAGTGGATGCGGAGATCCCGGCACCCTCGGCGGGCATACTGGTCGAGGTAGTGGTTGAAGAAGGAGAGACGGTCGAGGTCGGTACGGTTGTGGCTTTGATTGATCCAGAAGGGATAGCGTTAGTCGATACAACACCGGACAAAACTTTAGAGCCAGATTTGCCGAGTGGGTCTAAGAAAATAATCGAGCTGCCAGATTTAGTAGAACCAGCTCTGGTAGCGACTCAGACCTTAGATGTGAACCAGAGTGCGGAAGAGCGGTTACGGACACGCTCTACCCCGGTCGTGCGCAAGATCGCAGCGGAACATGGGATTGATCTTGCCAACATCGTAGGCAGTGGGCATGCAGGAAGGGTGACCAAGCAGGACATCGTGGCGTTTATGGAATCTTCTGGTGCCACGGAGGCAGAAGACCCCCCCACAATTTCTGCGGCGCGTGCTAGAGACGGCATCCCGATTCAATCAGAGCCATCAAGTTTGTGGGATTCCTTCTACAAAGAAGTACAACATCCAGAGTATCAGGTGCGACCAGCTGATCAGGTTGAAGGCATGGATAAGATGCGGCGGCTCACTGCAGAGCATATGGTGGTCGCGAAACGCATAGCTCCTCATGTGCATTCTTTTATCGAGATTGATTTTTCAATAATCGATCGGATTCGAACCTTAAGTCGCAGTCGGTGGGAGGCACAAAATGCTCGAGTGAGCTATACGGCTTTCGTAGCGTGGGCCGTATCACGTGTACTCCGAGACTTCCCTATGGTGAACTCAGTTGTATCGGGGAATAACATCATCTACAGAGGGAATGTGAATCTAGGTATGGCAGTAGATTTGAATCCGGGCCTCATCGTTCCCGTAGTCCATGATGCGGATCATCTTGGTCTCATCGGCATTGGGAACAAGATCGTGGATCTAGCGGGACGTGCGAGGGCACGGAAACTCATGCCGGACGAAATTCAGGGAGCCACGTTTACGATCACGAATCCGGGTGTCCTGGGAACGGTGGTCGGCTTACCGGTGATTCCTAAGGGAACTTCAGCGATCCTAGGAATAGGTTCTATTGAGAAACGTGTGGCTGTGGTGACGGACCAGCAAACTGAGACAGACGTCATAGCCATCCGCAAGCGATCACTTTTCTCTCTTGGCTACGATCACCGGATAGTTGATGGGGCGGATGCTGCCAGATTTCTTTCAGCTCTTAAGGAGATGCTGGAGAGCTTTCCCGAAGACGCATGAACTCCCCACACAGGTCTCTTGCTGTTCGCGAGCTAGGTACCATAGAGTATTCGGAGGCGTTAGAGCTACAGGCTCACCTCATCCGCGAGAGGCGAGAAGCGACTATACCCGACACGATCTTGCTTCTTGAGCATCCGCACGTCATTACGCTCGGCTCAAGCTCTGATTATGCGCATGTGCTACTTGATGCGGGCGAACTCGAGAAGAGAGGAATTGCGCTCTTTGAGGTTGGGCGGGGAGGTGACGTGACATATCACGGTCCCGGACAACTTGTCGTCTATCCTATTATGGATCTTAAGCCAGATAGAAAGGACCTACATCGGTATCTACGGGACCTAGAGAGTGTGCTGATTAAGGTCGCGTGTTCATTCGGGGTCCAGGCGAATCGAGATCCGAGTGGAACAGGTGTCTTTACAGAACTTGGTAAGCTTGGAGCTATCGGGGTTCGGGTCTCCTCTGGTTGGATTACATCCCACGGTATTGCACTCAATGTTTCAACTAAACTTGATTTCTTCAAGACTATTGTTCCGTGTGGCATCCGTGATTGCGGAGTCAGTTCGCTTGAGCGGGAGCTACAGGCTCCCGTTTGTATGGCTGAGGTCAAAGAATGCATGGTAGAGAGCTTCAAACAGGTATTTTCTTCATAAATTCATGTAGTTAACACAACAAAAAAATCCATGTGTACTACGCTTACTGTGCCGTGTGTAGTGAACTAAGAACAACGAATTTCTAAATCAAAACTCGTTGTCACTCGGTAAGTTACGTCGGTTAAATCATATGTTTACTAGTCCATCCGAATAGACTTCGAAGAAACATTTGACGGCACAGGTAAATGATTATTTAACAGTGACTTAGGACGTCATTAGTAAAAATACACTTGTTTATAGGTGCGATCCTTGCGTCCTCCTCTCATAGTCCCTAAATCACTCGTGCGTTTCAGATGCGGCTTATTAAAGACGATGGCGTTGGTCATCCCTATGATGAATCTGAAAGGTGAGTTACCGAGCGTGACGGCGCAGCGGTGACACGGGCGAATCGGAACTTGGAAAACCGATAAGTCAGATGGGGGAGGTCGCTGGCCCTCATCGAAAGCCCTGAAGAGCTCTGGGGCGCTCTCGGTCGCGGACCGCGCGACAACACGAGGGTTGGAGGGAGAGAGGCCTAGCCGCCCACACGAGGGCGGATCCAAGCAAAGGTCAGGATCCCACCAGCGCAGTAGGAAAGCGGAGGTCGTGGCGTGAAGCGGCAGCCGGATTCCTCAAGAAGAAGCGGCCCGGTCGTAGCTTGCTACGGTCCGGGCCGTTTCGCGTTTATGGAAGTTTTTTTCGGAGCCACTGTGATGCATGGAGAGGATGCTCCCAAGTAGCACTTTCGTAACCGCTGGGTTCAACCTTTCCCAAAACGCGCCTTTGGGCTCTCGAATTCGAGGTAGTCCATGTACATGCCCTTCTCGCGCAGCCCGTCGAGCCATTCCTGAAATCCTGATTCGACAAGTCCACCCGACTCAGTTTGATCCTTTGCTGCTCTGGTAGCCAAGTGATTTGCATATTCATTCTCGGGGTGTCCATCATGACCACGAACCCATTTTGGACGTACATCGTGCCCCTGAAGTTCAATGTCGAGCTCTTTCCATAGTTCCAGATTCAGGATCGTGCCGCGCTTCCGCTTCCAATTATTTGTTTTCCAGCTGGGTAACCATTGCGTGATACCGTCGACGAGGTACCTGCTATCAGAGATGAAGTGTACTGTGCATCGCCGGTTCAGCATTCGCAGCCCTTCGGTTGCACTACGCAGAGCCATCCGGTTGTTCGTAGTGTCTGACTCGGAGATCCAGTAGTCCCGACGCTGCCACTCCCCTTCTTGCCAGGCCTCCATAAGACCTGCTGCACCGCCCGGGTTAGCGCGGGTTTGAAACTGATTGCCTAGGCAAGATTCGTCGGCGTGGATAAAGATCGTATCAGGGCTCATGCTCACTCTCGAACTTATATCGATTGCTCAACGTAACTACGGTATAGACTACCCGGGAGGGTACTAGATCGCTTGGTTGACCCGATATCGGTGGTCGCTAGTTTTGGCACAGCAACCACATAGGCAAACAAGTGAGTGTTTTCTGATCCGCACTGCGTATCTGCTTCTAGAAGATGGACGTCGCTTTGATGGCAACCTTCTTGGTGCCGAAGCGCTTGCTCTTGGTGAGGTAGTATTCAATACCTGCATGAGTGGGTATCAGGAGGTTCTTACTGACCCGTCGTACACTGGCCAACTCGTGACGATGACCTACCCTCTGATTGGAAACTATGGAGTCAACGCAGAGGACGGGGAATCACCGATGCCTCAAGTTGCTGGCTTCATCGTCCGTGAAGCGTCCCGGGTCCACTCTTCGTGGAGGTCACAGGAAGGGCTGGATGAATATCTTCGTCGTCACGGTATAACAGGTATCTCTGATTTGGATACCCGAGCCCTCACTCGCCATATAAGGTCACAGGGCGCCATGCGAGGAGCGATAGCGCCAGCTGACATGCCAGCAGAGAAGGTGATGGGTAGAATCCAGGACCATCCTCATATGGAAGGACTCGATTTGGCATGTGGAGTCTCAACCTCGGAGCCCTACGAAATTTCCGCAGTCGGAGACGAGCGTTTCCACGTGGTAGCGTACGACTTTGGTGTAAAGGCTCATTCTCCAAAACTTCTTTCTGAACGGGGTTGCCGCGTGACAGTGATCCCTGCTGATACACCGGCAGAGGAGATTCTCTCGGATCCTCCGGACGGACTATTTGTATCGAATGGCCCGGGTGACCCGGCAGCTGTAGAGAAGGCAGAGGCTGCGATTCTGGGACTTGCTAAAGCAGACATACCGGTTTTTGGTATCTGCTTAGGTCATCAACTCATCTGCCGCGCATTTGGGGCGAGCACCTTCAAGCTTCCGTTCGGGCACCACGGCGGTAATCACCCAGTAAAATTCCTTGAACAGCAGACAATCGAGATCACCTCTCAGAATCACGGCTTCGCAGTCCGGAGTGGTGTAGGAGATGAAATACCTGGAGCGCCCGGTCTTCGGCTCACCCATGTTAATCTCTACGATGGAACAGTTGAGGGAGTAGAACATCGAACCTTACCAGTGCTATCAGTCCAGTATCACCCGGAGGCTGCTCCAGGCCCCCACGACAGTCGTTATCTTTTCGATACCTTTCTTAACTTGATGGAGGAACGGAGCGGCTGTTAAGTCGCTCTGTCACAACAACTCCCATCACCTTGCGGCCTCGATTTTGCCTTGTTACAGTCTCTGCTCCCTAGCTAAGAAGCCAGGGACTGATGACCCTAAAAGAGACGTTCCTGCGGAGGGACCATGACTAAGGCAGACCTGGTCGAGCAGGTGACCGACGCGATCGGTCCCGGGATCACAAAAAAGGATTCTGCTATGGTTGTGGACGGCTTCCTCAACGCAGTGAAGCTGGCGCTCAGCAAGGGAGATAATATTGAGATCCGTGGATTTGGCACCTTCAAGGTGCGCAAAAGAAAGACACGGATGGCTCGAAACCCACGTACCGGTGACCCAGTTGAGGTCCCGTCTCGCTCGGTGCCTGTGTTCAAACCTTCAAGCCATCTACGCGCTCGTGTTGCACAGCTAGACGAACTGGCAGACTGAAGAGACCCGCTCTCAAACTTGGTTGGGGCACAAAGCGAGCTTTAACGTTTCTTGTCTCCGATGCATCTGAATTTCGATGACCGGATATAGTGAAGGCGCTGCGGCGAGAGTGAATTACTTCCATGGTATTCGGCGCGTGAGCGAATTATCGGTGAATGATCATGAACGGTCCTTAGCGGTTCCTGCTGACAAGGAACTCGTAGAACGGGGTAAGGATGGGGACGACTCAGCCTTAGACATCTTGGTCAAACGCCACCATGCAGCAGTATATCGAGTAGCGCTCTCGATATTGAGTGACGAAGGTGCTGCTCAGGATGTGGCCCAGGATACTTTTATTAAAGGCTTCCGAGCGATAGCAGGATTTCGGGGAGAAGCATCTTTTCGGACGTGGATCCTCACTATAGCAGCTAACGAAGCGCGAGGTGTGATAAGGCGAATAGGGCGGCGAAAGGAGATGTCCATAGATATGGTGGGACCGGTGTACTCCGAAGCCAAAGGACCAGATGAAAGGGCGGTGATTGCTTCAGAAGCTGCCCGAGCAAGGATGATGATGGAGCAGTTACCCGAGAAGCAGAGGCTCGCCATAGCATTTAGGGTAGATGAGGGGATGAGTTTTAGAGAAGTAGGAGAAATGATCGGATCTAGTGAAAGCACTGCCAGAGTGAATTACTTTCACGGTATTCGGCGCTTGAGGGACTTGATGGAATGAATAGAACAAAGTGTGAATGGAT
>DCAZ01000057.1:0-128 GCA_002313925.1 Gemmatimonadales bacterium UBA1120 | reverse complement strand
TGTGAATGGATTCGGGAGCTAATTTCTGACTACGCTGCAGGTAGGCTTAATGACGACGAAATAGAATTGGCCGACCTTCATTTTGCGGATTGTAATGAGTGTCGTGACGAACTCGATCTCGTGCAGCT
>DCAZ01000060.1 GCA_002313925.1 Gemmatimonadales bacterium UBA1120 | reverse complement strand
TCTACCAGTTGAGCTACGCCAGCATCACCCTAGAAAAACTATTCAGGGCCACAGCTCGGTCAAAGGGAAGAAGCTTTCTATCCCACCACTTTCCAACGAGTTCCTGTCGGACCGTCCTCTACTAGGATGCCGCTCTCTTCCAGCTCCTCCCTGATCGCATCCGCGGCTGCATACTCTCCATCCGCTCGAGCCTTGGCTCGCTCTTCAAGTTTTCGTTTAACCCACGTGGTGACCTCATCATCCACTACCCGTGAAGCGTGTGCCACTTCTAGGAGGCCAAGCACTCCATCCATCGACCGTAAAGCATTAAGTACTTGGTCTCTATCGGCTTCTATTACGGCCGGACGTAAATCAAGTTCAGCGTTCACTTCACTCACCATAATAAAAATCGCAGCAAGGGCATCAGCAGAATTAAAGTCGTTATCCATTGCCACCGTAAACGAGTCTAGCGCGCTCCGCGCTAGACTAGGGAGCTGTGATTCTTCGGCTAAATCATCTATTGGCACTTCCTCAAGACGATGCTCAAAGTCGAGCAAGCGCTGAACGGCGGAACCAGATGCTTGCAAGCCCTGACGGGTGAAGTTGAGTTCACCACGATAGTGGGACGAGATCAGGAGGTGCCTGATCGATGCGGGATCGTAACCCTCGTCCAACAGCTCTCTCAGTGTCACAAAGTTACCAAGAGACTTTGACATCTTCTGGCCTTCGACAAAAAGGTGTTTCACATGGAGCCAGTTTCTGACGAAAGGCCGGCCTGTTGCTGCCTCAGACTGAGCGATTTCATTCTCGTGATGTGGAAAAATCAAATCCTCTCCCCCGAGGTGCATATCGAGGGTGTCTCCAAGCTCTGTCATACTCATTACCGAGCACTCAAGATGCCACCCAGGCCGACCCCTGCCCCACGGGGAATCCCAGGCTGCACCAACAGTCTCATCTTCCTCGGTTGCAGCCTTCCATAATGCGAAGTCCCTAGCGTCTTCCTTGTCATATTCATCATGATCGACCCGTGCTCCGACCTTGAGCGTGGAAGTATCGATACCCTTCAGTTCCCCGTACGCTGAGAAACTGTCGATCGCGAAGTAAACCGCTCCGTCATCAGCTGAATACGCATTTTCAGATGCTACCAAGCGCTTTACGAAATCGACCATGCGATCAATGTATCTTGTCGCACGCGGGTACACGTCCGCTGGCCGGATCCCCAGAACCGTTGAGTCTGCGAGAAACACCTCTCCAAACGGACGGGTGTGTTCTTCTAAGGAAACACCTTCTTGTGACGCGGCCTCAATAACCTTGTCATCAACATCTGTGAGGTTCATCACGAAGCACACTTCGTAACCACACCACTCCAGGTACCGGTGCACCAGATCAAAGAAGAGAAAAGAGCGGAAGTTCCCGATGTGCGCGTGGTCATAAATCGTTGGTCCACATGCGTACACCCGGACCCTACCCTGCTCCAATGGTTCAAACTTGTCGACTGACCTCGTCGCGGTATTGTAGACCTTCAGGCTCATCCGACCCGCTCCAAGTGTTACCGGGTGATCATCCGTCATTGGAATTGGCCAGATCAACTTCAGTAAGGATGGAGTACAATGCGGCTTCCGGATCGCTCGCACGGGTAATCGATCGGCCAACAACTAGATAGTCTGCTCCTGCGGCTATCGCAGCAGCTGGAGTGGCTACCCTCTGTTGGTCATCGCGACCCACTCCTGCCGGGCGAATACCAGGGGTCACAACCAGGAACTCGGACCCAACCCTAGAACGAATCGAAGAAGCTTCATGCGGTGAAACTACTACTCCATGAATTTGGTGCTGCGCCGCAAGATCCGCTAAGCGTCCGACTTCCTCCACCACAGAAGGACTCTTTCGGCCCCAAATCACCTCCAGGTCAGCAGCACCTAGTGAAGTCAGAACCGTGACACCCAGGAGACGTGTCTCACCAGCTGCATCACGAGCAGCTTCTAACATTGCGCCCCCACCAACGGTATGTAGGGTGAGAAAATCAACGCCAAGTTGGGAGGCCACACGGACCCCACCCGCCACAGTATTAGGGATATCGTGCAGTTTGAGATCAAGGAAAACACGCTTGCCTCTATCCTTTAATGCTCGAACCACACGCGGGCCTTCTGCCGTATAGAGCTGAAGACCGACTTTGTAGAACGTGCCTGCTTCTCCGAGATCATCGACCAGGTTGAGAGCTTCATCACCCCGAGGAAAATCTAGAGCAATTATGACACTACCCATTCCTAACCTTCTCTCGAGGATTCGATGGGATCAAATAGGTCCAGTCGATTAGCCGGGGCATTTGCTCCGGGTGGCCTAGAAACCAGATCGTCCCAGGCGCTGATCCGTTGTTCTTGGCCCCACTGTACCAAGCCTGCTATCGCTTCTGTAATCGCACGTGGCCAAGCAAAGGAAGCCGTGCCCATCTGGACTAAAGAAGCTCCAGCACGAGCATATTCGACTGCGGTGGTCGCTGTCATGACTCCTCCGGCTCCGAACAAGGGAAGATGGGTAGCGCCTCTAGCTTCCCGCACAGCACGCAGTCCTGAAGGCCGAAGTGCCGGACCACTGATCCCCCCACCCCCAGCACCGAGTTCTGGTACGCCATTTGAAATGTCCAGTAACGCTCGTGGAAGCGTATTCACTAATGTTAGTGCATTTGCTCCTTCTTCGGTGGCAACTTGAACTGTCCTAGATAAATCAGGGTCGTTCGGAGCTAATTTTGCGACGATAGGGCGCTCAGTCCGGATACGACAGCCGGAGATAATCTCTGCAACAGCCGAAGGATTAAGGGCGAATGGTTCTCCAGTGCGCTCAGCATCGTTGGGGCAGGATAAATTGATCTCGAAACCAAGGAAGCCATCCTCTGAATCGAGACCCTCTACGAGTGTGAAGAATTCGACAACAGTATGCCCAGCGATACTTACCAATACTCGCGGTCGACAGATATTGTCACGAATCCAAGGCAGCTTTTCCCGTTTGGTCCGCTCGAGCCCCGGGTTAGCCAATCCGATGGAGTTAAGCATTCCGCCTTTGAATTCGGCTACTCTCGGCGGGGCATTTCCAACCCGGGGCTCAAGCGTAACTGACTTGGTGACAAAGCCACCGAGTGCTTCAATGTCTAGGACTTCGGCCAATTCTAGACCAAACCCACAAGTACCAGCCGCTAGGAAAAAAGGGTTCTGGAAGCGAACACCCAAGGCCTCGGTTTCCAGCCTCATCACTTTCAGTTTTCGCCAGTTCCGGGGGGATAATGATCAAAGAACTTCATGACCGCACGTGCCACGGCTCGAGCAGTCTCATCTTGGAACTGATCTTGTCCTAATAGTGGCCCCTCATCCTCATTGGATAGAAATCCAACCTCCACTAAAACCGATGGCATAAGCGCATTCGTAAGAACCGCTAATGGGCCTTGTTTGATACCACGATCAGGGCCGGGATGAAACCGTCCTATCTCCTCTTGTACAATCCTAGACAGTTCTACAGACCAAGGCTGGTGGCCAGAGTTACTAAGATCTCTGAGAAGAAAGGCAAATTCTGGGTCAGAGTCCGGATCAATGCTTTGCCCTTGGACTTGTAATGGGGCATTCTCGATTGCCACAACACGTCGCTCGTGCTCGGTTCGCGCTACGTTAAGAGAGTATGTCTCAAACCCACGGACTGAGCGCCTTTCCGGTGCAGAGTTGGCATGCACTGATATGAAAACTCCAGGGTTCTCTCCTTTCCATTGAGTCGCCAGTTCCCCTCTCTTCCAAAGTGGGACGAAGCTATCCTCACTACGGGTGAGGTAAACGTCGACTCCTTTCTCACGGCTGAGGAGGTCCGCCATGATCTTGGCAACCGCAAGTGCGACATCCTTTTCCCGCAATCCTTGAGGTCCCAACGCACCAGGATCCCCACCCCCATGTCCAGGATCAATAACAACGATTCGCCTCTCCTCTTCGACCGGATCGAGGATGAGCTCTGGGCTTGATTGTTCTCTATTTGTCAAATCCGGATTCAGGTTAGCAGTAGAATCAGGAGGCGATAGTGTGTCCGAGCTTAACACTCCATCTCCAAACTTCACTTGGGAGAACTCATCCCCTCTCCATTCGGAAGGATCTGCAGCCTGAATTGTGAAATTGACTTCATTGAAAGCGTAAAGTGTCGGCAACCGTTTGGGGAAAAAATCGGTAAGGAGCTGAACGGGGATATATGTCTCTCCCTCAATGCGGTAGGGGAAATCCACGAACTGAAGAATCTGGTCATTCCATCTGAAAAATGGGGTTCTATGGCCTACCCTCACTTCAATCTGTTCCGGCCCTAAAAGCACGACCAAATCACCAACTTCCGTCGTCGACCAACCGAGCCTCTCGAATAGTGTCAAAGGGACAGTCGCGAAGCCGTATCCAACATCCAATCCAACAAGCTGGACGCTTCCATCAACAGCCTCTATCTGTAGTTCGTTCGTCACTTGAGACGAGATTGGTAAGGCCGTCCACATCAGCCAAACAGCAGAGATCACCGAAGCAGGATGACGCTTCACGGTCATCGGGTCTCCATGACGCGCTTCACTTCTATAGCTGCATCCTTATCCTGTTGCCGCCGCTTCAGCTGTTCACGTTTGTCATGAAGCTTCCGACCACGTGCGAGTCCTAGGCTTACCTTAGCATAGCCTCGCACGAAATAGATCTCGAGAGGAACCAAGGTTAGTCCCTTCTCTCCAACCTTTGAGCTAATCCGTCGAATCTCATTTTTGTTGAGTAATAACCTACGGGGGCGAAGTGGATCTACATTAAAACGGTTTGCTTGCTCATATGGACTAATATGGAGGCTGTAGAGCCAAATCTCTCCACTCTCTACCCTGCCGTGCGCATCATGGAAGGACACATGCCCTGACCGAATGGATTTCACCTCAGGGCCCTTAAGTTCGATTCCCGCCTCAAAGGTCTCAAGAACCTCGAACTCGTGCCTTGCCTTACGGTTACGGGCCGCAATTTTTTGCCCGCCGTCTCCACTACCAGTGCCGCGGGCAGGCATCAGGAGAGTGCGTTCAAAGGTGAAACCATAGCGAGCATCATCTCAGCCTCAGCAATACAATGTCTCACGTTTTCAAGTCCATGACGTCGGCTAGACTTGCTCTGCGTACCGTGGTGTAAACCTGGGCTACTTCTCCACCCAAGACAAACACGATTGAGCCATAGTAGATCCAAAAGAAAAGAACTACCCCTGTCGTCAAATTGCCCAACATAGACCCGTAGTAGGCTAGGTCGGTGGCATACCAGGAGAACGCCCACTTCATTGCCTCATGAAGCAGGGATGAGAATGTCGCAGCAACGCATGCTGTCCTCCATGAGATGCGGCGGGCTGGAAGATACCTATATGCAGCCAGAAATAGTGCCCACAGCGAACCCAAAGCTAGCAAGTGACCGAAAGTCCGTTCTACAAGAGATAGCGTCCGGCCTTCCAACCCAATCATACCAACACCAACCGCTTCAAACAGAAGCGTAACGGTAAGGTTGAACGCAATTAGAATTATTCCAACGATCACAGCTTGCACATCAACAAGCTTGCCTTGTAATGCTCCGCGGTACTGGCCGATATCGAAGATCTTCCGCAGAGCCACTCGCAGGGTAGCGACCAATCGCGTACTCAGCCACACAAACGACACGACCCCAAAGAGTGTGAAACCTGAACGTCTCTCGACTAATTCCGATACGGGAATCCTAAGCACTTCAGCGAAGTCGAGAGTTGCCGTCTGAGGAAAGTTCTCAGCAATCAGAGAGAGTACGGCATCTGTAGGATCTCCGAACCGCGCATTAAGAATGTACCCACTTAGGCCGATTCCCAGAACGATGAGGGGAACCAGTGAAACCAGCACGTTAAAGGCGATCGCACCGGCCATAAAAAAGACGTTGTCTTCGATAAGTTTTTCCCGAAACTGACGGGCAAAATCGAGGGCTTTATATGACAGTTGGCGATGACGAGATCCGGAACGATCAGCTAACATTCCAGAACCAGTTGAGGCCATATCCGGCTCGACTAGTCCACCACCTCTAGAACATCTTCAGCGTCCATCCCATCAGGAACTGCCTGACGAGCCACATCAACACCTGCTCGGTAAGCGGCCTTGGTTGTCTCCAATTTCTTCTCAAGTTCGTCCCGTGCCTCACGTGCTGCCTGAACACCAGCATCGACAGCAGTCTTCACAGATTCAATGTGCTCCTTCGCGCCATCCCGAGCCACACCTAATCGATCTTCGACATCACGCATGCGATCTTCAGCTGCTTCTCGAAGTCTACGAGCGTGTTCCTTGAGATCTTCTTGGGTCTCTGCACCAGATTTAGGTGCGAAGAGAAGGCCTAAGCCCGCTCCCACCAAAGCCCCAAGTACGAACGCACCTAACCCGCCCCCACTCTCTCGCTCAATTACGATGTAGGGAAGTTCTTTATGATCACGCATATCAGCCTCCAAACGGACAGCGGCCCATCTGCACCCAGGCCGGGGCTTAGTGCTAATCTAGCCACCGCGGCGCAGCCTATCTACAGGTCTGACCTCAGTTTGCAGCACTTCCTCAGAAGCCAGCCTCAGCCAATTCCAGATATTGACCTAAATCAACCACTGTAGATCAGATTCATCTATGTCTGGCTTACCACTTCCCTTTTGACTCATCAAGTCATATGTAAGCCGCTTACCCAACTCCACGCCGGGCTGTCCGAGTGGATCAACTCCATATAGTTCAGCAGCAATCACTGTGGTAACCTCCAGCATCATCAGAAGCTGGCCCATAGTATCGGCTCTGACTGCCGGGAGGTGAATTGTTGCATTTGGACACCCGGCCCTCCTAAGAGCCTCGGCTGTTGCTCGCCATTCTGCTGCGAGGAGCTGCCCCATAGTGTGCCCTCCGAGATAAGGAAGTTCTTCCTTGAGGTCTTGATGGCGATCTGGGATTGCTACCTCAGATCCATGGTCTTCAACCTTAACAAAGAGGACTACTTTATCTCGTGGACCTTCCATAAAGAGTTGAAGAAGGGAGTGCTGATCTCTTGCGCCCAAAGCTACCAAAGGTGTAGGTCCAGTCGCTTTCTCTTCTCCATCCATCAAGTGATGCTTGCCGAGACTCTCAGCCCAAAGCTGCTGGAACCACTCCGAGGTCGAGGATAGCCGATCCGCATAGGGCATGAGAACGTGGATTTTTTGCCCATGTTTTATGTGCGCCTCATAGAGGAGAGAGGCGAGGATCCCTCCAGGATTTTCTTTCAGTTTATCTGTCCGACATCGATCATCCATCAGGGCTGCACCACGAAGTAAGGCTTCTATGTCGACGCCACAAAGAGCCACCGGAAAGAGCCCAGCAGCAGAAAGGATTGAGAAACGTCCGCTAACATTTTCAGGAAACGGTAGGGTCAGGACCCCTTCAGTTTCGGCAATATGCCGGAGGGGACCGCAGTTTGGGTCGGTAGTAAAAATAAAGTGCCTGAGGGCATTCTCTTCTCCGACACTGCTAGCAACCCAATCGCGCGCAACAAGGTATTGAGCCAGAGTTTCCACAGTTTTACCCGACTTACTAATCACATTAAATAATGTCTTTCTGGGATCCATCCGTGAGAAAAGAGCGCCTAGGGTGTCGGGATCCGGGTTATCCAACACATGCAGTCGAGGATAGTGATCCCTCTCTTCCCCTGAGCGATTATTCCAATCGGGACCAAGAAGAGCGTCACGTAAGGTCCTCGCACCAAGCCCGGAACCCCCAATACCGAGCACCACAACATCCGAGAAGTGTTGTCGGAAACCGTCGGCCAACGTGATGACATGTTTCGAATTAGCTGGGGAGGAAGGCAGTTCGAAGAAACCAAAATCACCAGCAGATCGGCGAGCATCCACCGCGGCCATTACTTCCTTGAATCTCTCTCCAATCACACCATCAAGATCTTCGCTGCTCACACCCAGTGTGATACGCGGTGATATCAGATTCCCATAGTTAAGTTGGATGGGATCCATCAATCCACCTCGATGGTGAGACCATCATATGCAGCGATCACTCCGCTGGGTAAACGGTCCTCTAGTTCAGCATGGGTAACCCTATGAGTCAGGTGTGTCAGATATGTCTGAGCCGCATCCACCTCACGTGCCACTTCAATCGCCTCCTCGACATTGAGATGGGAGGGATGTGGCCTACCAAACCATAGAGCATTAAGAACAAGCACTTCCACCCCCTTCAGAGCGGCAATCGCCCCCTGGGGCAATGTCTTTGCATCAGTGATGTAGCCCAGCCCTCCCACGCGGAATCCGTACACCGAAACTGATCCGTGAGGCACTGCAATGGGCAGGAACCCTCTCCCTAAGATCTCTACTGACTCTCCAGCTCTGAACTCATGAAGGCGGGCCCGCGGCTTTGAGCTCCCTAGCGGTGGGAGAATTTCATCATCGAAGATATATCTGAAATATGAGGTAATATGCCTGGAGTACTCGGCGGGAACAAACGCAGGGATATCACCTTTTTTTACCGTGAATACACGCACATCATCAATACCGTGCACGTGGTCAGCGTGTGTGTGTGTAAACCAGATTGCATCAATGTGATTGATTTGATTCGCTAAAAGCTGAAGGCGAAGCTCCGGTGGTGTATCAATAAGAAGGCGAGCCCCATCGATCTCCAGAACTGCGCCATGGCGGGTCCTTTGATCCCGAGGATCGTCAGAGGTGCATGCATTACAGTCACATCCGACAACAGGTACTCCGAATGATGTGCCTGTGCCAAGAAATGTGAGTCTCACTTATTGCAGTTCCCTAGAGATGCTCCAGTCGCATCGTGTTCGTTGATCCAGATTGATGGAAGGGATACCCAGCGGTTACTGGTATCACAGCTCCTGCCTCTCCAACCCCACTACTGAGGACAGATTCAAGTCCAAATGCTGTGAGCGAGTTGTAGGAAACCTCTATATTTTCTGCCAAGACAGGCTGCACTCCCCACACCATAGAGAGCTGACGATAGGTAACTTGATCGGTGGTCACCGCGAACACTGGAACCGCTGGGCGATAGGACGAAACCAGCCTGGCGGAAAAACCCGAGCGTGTTATGACCACGATCGCGGGTGCGTTCACCCTGCGCACAGCATCTACTGTAGCGGCTGCGACCGCGTGCTCTTGAGATGATGCGCCACCACGTGAATCCCTACCGGGATGCGTCAAGTACTGAGGTCCACGAACCAAGAAGCCACTGCGCTCAATCTCAGTTCCAATGTTGATGAGTGCCTCAAGGGCCTCCCTGGGGTATCGACCTACAGCCGTTTCCCCAGAGAGCATAAGGGCATCTGTACCATCGAGAATCGCATTTGCAACGTCGGATGCTTCAGCCCGCGTCGGCCTTGCGTTTTCAAGCATGGATTCTAGCATCTGTGTAGCTGTAATTACCGGACGGGCATAAAGGTTGGCCATTTCTACAATCCGCTTCTGAGCCAGTGGAACTCGCTCGAACGGAAGTTCCACCCCCAAATCTCCTCGAGCCACCATTACAGCATCAGTCTCAGGAAGAATCTCTTCAATAGTCCGTAATGCTTCGGCTTTTTCAATCTTGGCTATAACTAGCGCCTGGTCTCCCACTCTCTTCTTGATGTCGATTATATCCTCTGGACCACGAACAAAAGAAAGCGCGACATACTCGACACTTTCCTCAAGCGCAAATTCCAAATCGGAAAGATCTTTTTCGGTCAAGGATGGTGCTGTAAGCGTAACGCCCGGAAGATTTATTCCTTTTCGGGCCTTGAGGAATCCTCCACGGACCACTTCCAGCTCTGTCCGGTCCCCCTCAGTTCCAATACACCGAAGCTCCAGGAGGCCATCGTCTAAGAACAAAATATCCCCTGGCTGAAGCTCTCGTGAAAGTGGGCGGTATGAGCAAGGAATTTCTCCAGGCTGCACTTTATCGGACGGCGCCAGTACAACGGCCTTCCCTTTCTTGAGCTCTATTGATGCCTCAAGCTCACCGACGCGGATCTTGGGACCTGAAAGATCCACCATGATTCCGACAGGCTGACCTACCTGGGCGGCTGCATCACGGATGAAGCCTATCGCCGCACGATGATCCTCCTGCTTACCATGCGACATATTCAGACGAGCTAAGTTCATACCTCCCTGTACTAACTTTAGAATAGTGTCAGGTGATGTACTCGCCGGGCCAAGCGTACAAATGATTTTGGTTCTAAGCATCTATCCAGAACGGAAGGAGAGTGGGCAGATTCCATCAAGGAGTCAGTCCATAAATCTTGGCCTGAGGGGAACAGAGGAGCAATACTTGTCTGTTTGGGATCTACTCCTAACTCAGGGGTAGCACCTAATTAATCAGCACCTTTTCTTTGCGTTCCTTGCGCGTGCCTTAACGATCATGGAAGGAGCATCGCATCGCCAGTCACAGCTATATTTACATTCAAAACGAGAAACAGGCTGACACCCTGAAGGAAGACCTGGGTCAAGCTTCACGAATCGCGTTGGACTGCGAGGCGGCTGGCTTCCACCGATACTCAGACCGTCTCTGCCTCGTCCAAATCACGACAGATAGTGCAACTTACGTCCTGGATGCTTTGGGCTTTAATGTATCTCCGCTCCTGAGGCCCTCACTGGAACACCCTGACGTTCAGGTCAACATGCACGGTTCCGACTTTGACCTGGTGCTCCTTGGCCGGGATCTTGGTATCCGTCTCAGTGGGCTTTTTGATACCCAGATTGCAGCAGCACTTCACGGTCGAGAATCGCTCGGTCTAGCAAGTTTATTAAAGGACTATCACGGCATAGAGCTTTCCAAAAAGTACCAGCGGGCAGATTGGGCGATGAGGCCTCTAACAGAAGGAATGCTCGAGTATGCAGCTGCGGACACACAATACCTAAATACACTCTCCGACCAGATGCGTACCGAACTACGAGCTAGAGGGAGAGAGTCCTGGTTGGTCGAGGAATGCCAAGCACTCGAAGAATCGTCGTCATCTGTCCAACACTCAGAGGAAATTGATCCAGTCAGCCGAGTGAAGGGCGCGCGTGAACTGACACCGCGACAGCTAACAGCACTCCGGCAGGCGCTTCAGTGGAGGGACAAGCTAGCGAGAGAAAACGATAAGGCTCTCTTCCGGATCATCGGTGATGGCCCACTACTAGAAGCAGTTGTTATGAACCCTCAGCGCGCTCGAGAATTGTTTGACATTAAGGGGTTTCCTAAGGGTTTAGCCCGAAACAAGGGTTCTGACTTGGTTCGTATATTCGAGTCTGTAGCTCGGGTACCGGAGTCTGAACTTCAGTCATATCCAAGTCGCCCTAGAGCAAGAAGCAGGAGATCAAGTCCAGAGACAGAGGCGTTGCTGGAAGCACTCAAATTGGTTCGTAATGCTCTCGCAGAAAAACTTGGTATCGCAAAGGGCACCCTACTTTCCAATGCAGTACTTTCCAGGGTAGCGCGGACCAACCCAAAAGATCTCAGTAGCCTAGCAGAGGTGGAGGGGATGAGAGGCTGGAAAATTGAAGTGGTCGGGGATTCGCTCTTGGAAGTTATTCATCGAGGCTAGAGTGCCTCTTCCTCAACATTATCCCCCAGACTCTTCCTTCCTCTTACAGTCGATACAATAGCGCGCGTGCGGTAGCGCATCTAGGCGATCCAAGCCGACATCAGTACCGCAGGTATGGCAAACACCAAAATTTTTAGGGTCGTTGTATAGACGCCTTAGGGCCTCTTCGATTCGATATAGATAGCGGCCTTCTTTAGTTGCAAATACTGCGGCCTTTTCGCGCTCCATAGCTTCCGTACCCTGGTCCGCCATGTGATCTGTATAAACAGAGAGATCAGAATCCACTGACTCACGACCGGGCTTGGCTGCCTTATCGAATAAACCTAGTGCCTTGAGGGCTCTATCTCTCTCATCAAGGAGACGCTTTTCAAGATGCGCGAGTTGTTTTTTCGCGAGGGCCATCTCTCTATCTCTGAACAAAAGAAACTGGAAGTGCTCAAAACTAATTACCGACCGAAGAAGCGTCCACGGCAGCGTTTCCCTAATCCACTCTTTAAGTCAAGTTCGTCAAGCCTTGCCACAATAGCCTTTGGAGCGATTAGTGCGAATTAGATATTGGGACCTGAAATCATAAATACGGGTACATCCGTATCACACTCCGAAGCGCCATCACAAGACGAGCCGTAACATGACCGCTGAGAGTATGCATTGCCGCCGATGTGGCAAAGACACTCCTCCTCTGAACAAAGCTCCATTCCGTAACGAACTTGGTGATCGGGTACTCGCTGAAATCTGTCCATCGTGCTGGCAGGATTGGCTGCAGCATCAGACTTCGCTCATCAACCATTATGGGCTGGACCCCCGCGAACCGAAGGCCCGCGAATTTCTGTATGAACAAATTGAGCACGTCTTATTACAGGGTGGCGAGGGCAAAGAGATAGACACCTCTAAGCAGGGCACAATTGACTGGGCTCCCCCCGGGAGTTGAGTAACTGCATCAACCAATCTCCAACTGCCCCATCCCTAAGAATAAGCTGCGTCTAGGATCAGCCGCACCTCCTACTAGGCGCTCAGAACTTCTTTTGCTTGGCTGAGCGCAAAACGCAGATCTTCCTTATCAATTGTAAGCGGCGGAGCAAACCGAATCACCTGGTGATGGGTTTCTTTGGCAAGGATTCCACGAGCGTGAAGCGCTTCGCAAAACGGTCTAGCCACTCCGCTTGACTCTTTGATTACCACACCAATCATCAAGCCTTTGCCTCGCACTTCTTTGATATGTGGTGACTCAAACTCGCGGAGTTGATCCATAAACCAGCCTCCGAGTTGATCTGAGCGCTCCGGCAGTTTCTCATCAACTATCACATTTAGTGAGGCCAGTCCAACCGCAGCTCCCAACGGATTTCCTCCGAATGTCGATCCATGGTCTCCTGGGTCAAATACATCCATAAATTCGGCATCCGCGATTGTCGCTGAGACTGGGTAGACACCTCCACCGAGTGCTTTACCGACGATCTGAACATCAGGACGAACCGACTCCCAGTCGCAGCAGAACATTCTTCCAGTGCGACCCAGGCCCGTTTGGATTTCATCGGCCATAAAGGCGACTCGGTTCGCTGTGCAGAGTTCCCTTGCCGTGCTCAAGAACCCTGGGGGGGGAACAACAACACCACCCTCGCCCTGAAGCGGTTCCACCAAAAAACCAACCGTGTTTTGGTTGATTGCCGCTTCGAGCGCTTCAGGGTTCCCGTATGGGATTTCTACGAAGCCAGGGGTAAAGGGACCGAACCCATCCTTATATTGATCTTCAGAAGAAAAGCCCACGATAGTCGTGGTGCGGCCGTGGAAATTGTTCTCACAAACTATGATTTCCGCCCTGTCTTCAGGCACTCCCTTAATCTTGTAACCCCACTTTCGTACCATCTTGATCGCAGTTTCTACAGCCTCAGCTCCTGTATTCATCGGTAATGCTTTTTCAAAGCCTGTCACCTCACACAGTGCATTCAAGAACGGCCCCATCTGATCGTTATGGAATGCTCGCGACGTCAACGTCAGTTTCTGCATCTGGGATAATGCTGCACCGATAATTGAGGGGTGCCTGTGCCCCTGATTGAGCGCTGAATACGCACTCAGCATATCCAGGTACCTGTTTCCGTCCACGTCCCACACCCAAGAGCCCTCTCCACCTTCCAGCACAACTGGAAGTGGATGGTAGTTATGCGCGCTGTAGCGGTCGACTTCCGTCAGAAACGCTTCCACTCTAGACATTCTCGCCTGCGTCATCATCTCTCCGTGTCTGCATGATTATGCACTTGATTAGTATACTAAGTCACGTCCAAGGCGACTAGGCGCTCCATCATCAGCGGATATAGGTATCGCCTAACCCACTGGGGGCTTAGGAGACTCGTCTATGTCAAGCCGGAAGACATCAGGGCGGGCGTAATGTCCAGTCACATCGAAGTCAAACTTACTGCGTGGGACTGCCGACATATCTAAGTCTGCAATGAGCATACCTTCCTGATCCCATAATGGCCCAGCCAAACACTCCCCTAGGGGGCTATAAATAGCTGAGCCACCTCGGCTTAATGTCTCGGGCCAGTCTTCGAGGTCTGACTTGGTCTCAAGATCAGCAGGATACATGTCCCGTCGCACATACTGATTACAGCCCAGCACAAAGCATCTGCCCTCAAGTGCGATGTGTTGCAGAGTAGACAGCCAGCGCTCACGGGAGTCAGCCGTAGGGGCAAGATAGATCTCAACCCCCTTACCATACATGGCCATGCGGGCCAACGGCATGTAGTTCTCCCAACAGATCAGGCCACCAACCTTGCCAAAAGGAGTTTCGATCACAGTAAGCGTACTCCCATCCCCCTCACCCCAGATTAAGCGCTCAGCTCCCGTCGGCTTTAGCTTGCGGTGCTTCCCAAGCAGTGACCCGTCTGCGCCGATGTATAGCAGAGTGCAGAAGAGCGTGCCTCCGCTATAGGTGCTGTCTCTCTCCACAACACCCACACAAAGGTAAACACCGGCCCCAGCGGCTGCCTCTCTCATACGATCGACTTCAGGCCCTGGAACTTCTATCGAGGTTGCCCAATACCGCTCCCAAGTTCTTCGGCCAGCTTCCGAACGGCCCCCAACTGCGGTCCCAAAGGCCAGCCCCCTGGGATATCCACCGACATAGGCCTCAGGAAACAGAACGAGTTGAGCTCCCTGTTTTGCCGCATCAACAGTCATAGAACACACATGCTCAACCGTGGCATCAAGATCGAAAGGGATGGCCGCAGTCTGCACGACTGCAACACGGGCAGTGTTAGTGTCTGACATGAGCCTCGTCCTTGGGGGGTAGAAAATAGATCTCTAGCTGGGCCGGGGATTCTACAGGCCGAAGACTCAGAGGCCTACCCCCCTGAATAGATCAACTCGGTCATGACCTCTCCAACGATTTCCAGTGTTGTGGCACTAACATGTGAAGGGAGGTCCTCCGGAGTGTGCCAGTACATATTGTCCGAACCGCCGTAGGTGAAGTCTATGATATTGATGGTTTGAAGGCCTGCCTCATTAAGCGGTATGTGATCGTCACCCAATCGAATTCCCACGGACTCAGGAAAGAAATTAGAGTAGCCCAGTCTCGCAGCAGTCCTCCAAACCTTCCGAACTACAGGCAGTGCATGCTGAGCGGAATACCCCTCTATGGGAAAGCTTGGATCTGCATCCCCGACCATATCCAGTAGAACTCCGTACATTGGTCTCATACCTGAACTCAACAGAGACAATTGATCCGCATATCTCCGGGCTCCAATAAACATATCCGCTGACTCAGGACCATAGTCCTCTCCGTCCACAAATAAGAGATCTATACCGAGCGGTGGTAGGGCATCGGACATGATCCGGGCTAATTCGAGTAACACTGCCGTACCCGACCCCCCATCGTTCGCACCTGGAACAGGCAGTTCTTGCTCGGCCGGATCCTTCGCCTGGTCTGACCGTGGCCGGGTATCCCAATGAGCAAGCAAAAGAAGGCGCCGATCAGCCTCTGGGCGGTAACGCGCAAGTACATTTACAAGAGTAAGCGAGTCCAAGGATGTAGTTACATAAGTAAATGTGTCAGCAATCACTTCTGGGGCGAACGAATCAAGTCGTGCAAGCATCCAACGAAGTTGGCGATCGTGACCAACTGTACCGGGTATACGCGGCCCAAAATTTACTTGTAGTTCAACTAGGTCTTGAGCTCGCTCGCCTTCGAAAGAAGGGCGACCCGGCATAGGGCCTTGGGGAATGTCCCCTCCACATGCCGTAATGACGAGGACGGTCGTCAAATAACTCAAGTTTGAGCGCATAATACCTGAATCCGAGAGAATCTGGTCATGCTAACCGCTTCCGGTTAATAGAATAACCTAGCACCTTGTGATGACACTTCACTCGGGTTGTCAGTTTACTTTAGCCATGCTCTCAAAATATTCT
>DCAZ01000051.1:13671-18297 GCA_002313925.1 Gemmatimonadales bacterium UBA1120 | reverse complement strand
TGGATGTTTGACAGTACTTTGAGACTCAGCTGAACCGGGAGCGATCGCAGTTATGGGTACCGAATACTTCACGATGAGCCAGAGCGCTCTATCTTCTTGATGACCCGGTATCTCAGTTGGTAGAGCAACGGACTTTTAAACATTTCTTCACAGTTTGCTAACTCTTTATAGCTCTTAGCTTTAGAGATTTGGATTCAAAACCGCTCGGTGATTTATCGTGGAGAGCAGACACAAGACAGTGAATAACGGATTGATTAGATTGGGTTGTTCAGCGAAAACTGAAACAACGAGTTTTGGGCTAGTAGCTCAATTGGTAGAGCATCTGACTTTTAATCAGAAGGTCCTTGGTTCGATTCCAAGCTAGCCCACTGCTGGCGATAGAATGAAAGAGCCTTTTAATCCGCAGGTCGTGGGTTCGATCCCCACCCGGGTCATAATAATGTCAGGTCCGAGATTCGGGTTGCGTACGCATCTAGGAGTGTGGGATCTTGCTTGCCCCCGCTCGTGAAAGAATGCAAGAGGAGGGTTAATCGATGAGTTTGAAATTTGGTTATCCGTGTTTACAGGCATCTCTTAACTTTGTGCTTTATCCTCTGATGGTATTGGCATTCTGGATTTGCTTAACACCTAGTCCAGCGGTGGCACAGGGTGAATGGTCAGCACACGGGCGTGACTTAGCTGAGACGCGTTATAGCCCGCTCAATCAGATCGACACTGAAAACGTAAGTCGTCTTGAAATAGCTTGGACCTGGGATATTCCGAAAACAGGGGCTCGGCTTGAGACAAGCCCTCTGGTTGTAGATGGGGTGATGTACGGGACCGGACCTCTGAGCTTTGTATTCGCTCTTGATGCACGCACGGGTGAAGAGAAATGGCGTTGGGACCCTGCGATTCCCGACGCACGCCACGGAGGTCCAGGAGCTTGCTGTGGGAATGTGAACCGGGGAGTGGCTCTTCACGGAGACAAGGTTTTCGTGGGATTGCTTGATGGCCGGTTGGTCGCTCTGAACAGAGAGTCTGGTACGGTTGAGTGGACGGTGCAGACAACTCCTGCCGGATCAGACTATACGATTACTGGTGCCCCGCGTATTGCCCGGGACAAGGTGATTATCGGTAACGGAGGTGCGGAGTACGGCGTCCGAGGATACGTGACAGCGTATGATGTTGAGCGGGGCGACCAGGTTTGGCGCACGTATACTGTGCCGGGTAACCCCGCAGACGGTTTTGAGAACGACGCGATGAGGGTTGCTGCAGATACCTGGACTGGTAATTGGTGGATCGCTGGAGGAGGAGGCACCGTTTGGGATGCAATGGTTTATGACGAAACTGCGAACCTTGTATACCTAGGCACTGGGAATGGTGCTCCTTGGAACCGAGAGTACCGTAGCCCGGGTGGCGGAGACAACCTTTACTTATCATCCATCGTCGCCCTGAACGCAGATAACGGTGAGTACGTTTGGCACTATCAAACGACCCCGGGAGACGATTGGGACTACACGGCAACCCAACCTCTGATGTTGCTAGATCTTGAGATTGAAGGTGAGGTTCGCGAGGTGATTGTTCAGGCTCCAAAGAATGGCTTTTTCTATGTTGTTGATCGAATTACTGGCGAACTCATTTCGGCAGAAGCGTTTGCTGATGACTTGACCTGGGCTACCCATGTGGACCTTCAGACGGGTCGTCCTGCTGAGTCGCCTGAAGCACGATACGGGATGAACCGAAGAGGAGCGTGGCTATCGCCTGGTCCCACCGGTGCCCATAACTGGCGCCCAATGTCATGGAATCCACTCACCGGCCTTGTTTATCTACCTGCTCAGAACAACACGTACTACTACCAGATGGCAGAGCAACTGGAGTACACTCCGGGTCGGTGGAACACTGGAACAGGTCGAGGCAGAAGTGAGCAGAGACCTGAGCGTCCTCAGCTTACGGGACCATCTACACTCTTGCTCGCGTGGGATCCTGCTACTAATCGGGAAGCTTGGCGGGTTCCATCATCCGGAGGAAACGGCGGAACCCTGTCGACAGGGGGGAATCTAACGTTTTGGGGTACCGGATCTAACCTTGTTGCGCTGGATGCCCGAAGTGGTGAGCAAGTTTGGTCGTTTGAGGTCGGTCGTGGGACGGCGACGCCAATCACATATTCGATTGATGGGCGTCAGTATATCACCATTGCCGCTGGTATGGGTGTCCAGAACCTTCCGCCGCGAGTTTGGACATTTTCCGTTGAAGAGGGTGTTGGATCATTAAATGGGAACTGATGAAAATATGTCCCTCAATTCTCAGGTCTCAATAACAATCTGAATGCTTCGTTAGCCTCGACAGCTTCTCTACTAAATGAGAGAGGGAAGTACTCCTGATTTGCCCAGCTCTCCGTGAGGTTGCCGTAAAAAGGGCTGCCCGGTCGCTCGGATTGTCCCGGTGCGATAGTTGCCACTGAAGCGTCGAGGTCAGCAAAGTCTACGACCTCACGAAATGTGGCTCCTGTCGCCGCGACAGTTCCAGCTCCACCCAAACGTTCAGCTTCAGGGAGATCGTAGGCGGATACTAGTGAATGCGGGAACTCGCTGCGCTGCGTGCGGCCCCATCGCCATTGAGACGGGTCATCCCCCTGTTCTTCACTGAGCATACGTACAGCCGTCGCTAGTGCCTCCTCAGGATTGACATCAGAGCGTGCCCCCCCTCGTCCACCACCCAAGACCCGACGAAGGTGGCCGAAGATGGCCGGTGCACGACCTTCCCTCCGGAAGACAGCGTCCCACTCCGCAAGTTCCCTGCGGTACTGTTCTAGGGTAGGGTCCTCAGCCGTCCAACCGCGGAATAGTTCTAGTGTTTGAGCAGCGGATGCCAAGAATGCGTCGTGCTGTAAGTCCTTGGAGTCTTGTACCGTAAAATTACTTCCGCTCGATAACACATTAGCCACGCGTTCAAAGCGAGCGAATGGACCTTGCGTCTTGAAGAACAGTGGAGGGTCATACCCTTCCGGATGGATGTCGTGGTTCGCTGTCGCAACCCAACCTCGTTCAGGATTGAACTCACGAGGGAGATCGTCTCGAAAGCCACTCCACTCATATCCGCCTGTTCCCGGAACCGGAAGCCTTCCATGCCATCCTTCACGTTTTGGAGATAGCGCTGATGCTTGCCAGGCGATGTTACCATCAGCGTCACCGCAGATCATGTTCTCAGTTGGCGCAAACCAGTAGTCCAATTCATCAAGGAATACCGAGCAGTTTGAGGCCACGTTCAGGCGGAGCGCAGACAGATAGCCAGTACTCCCAGGCTCGTGCATTGTCGAACGGATCGAATAGGCTTTCAAATTCTCAGTGTCTTCGAAGAATACAGGTCCGTGACGGGAGAACTTGAGTTCCAAGATTTCAGGTTCGTCTCCACTTACTTGAATCGTGTCATACTCAATCCGGAACGGCTCCCAAGTATCCCCAGAGCGCACCTCGTTCTGGTTACTTGGGTTCACCTCTTCGATGTAGACGTCTGATTGGTCAGTACCAACGATGGTAAGACCCCATGCGATGCGCCCATTGTGTCCTATAGCAACTCCAGGTAACACGGGCTCTGTTGAGCCGATTGCCGTCCATCCAGGAGCATCAAGGTGCACCATATAACGCAAAGACGGATTCGTGACACCTCGATGAGGATCATTCGCGACTATTACCTCACCGCTCGCAGTTAGGGATCCACTGATGGCCCAATTGTTACTGCCAGGGGAGGTTTCCTGAGCCCCTAAATTCATGGACACCTCTGCGTCAAGCCAGGTGTCATAGGGGGACACGAGATCAGGTCGTACTATCGTTCCCCTAAAGCCGGAGAGACCCGAGGCCACATTGTCTCCAATGATTGAGTAATCCACTCCGGCAGGAGCAATCAAGTCTCGGTACGGGCTAGGGCGTGCTTCACGATTTGCTTGCTCAGTGCCGACCTCTGTGACCCGTCTCGCCAATGACAGTTCTCTACGGGCATCTCCGGTCGGCATTGCAGTTGCGATCCGCAACAGCGGTGTTTCGACAGACCAAAGATCCGGTCGTAGTCCTGTGAGCTCGAACTCTACGGGGAGTTCACCAGCTTCCGTTGCATAGTGGATGTATGCGTTCACCCCTGATGAGAAGGCTTCCAGTATGCGGCGCCCTTCAGGATGGTAGCTATTAAATTCCTCGTCCGTCCACGGTCCCCTGTACTTGATTAGCCTGGCGATACGGTCGTGTTCAAGTGCCGCAGACCCAAAAATTTCTGCAAGCCGTCCTTCACCTGCGCGCCGATACATGTCCATCTGCCACAATCTGTCCTGCGCCTGTATGAAACCCTGTGCAAGAAACAGGTCATCTAGGTCGTCCGCGTATATATGCGGGACACCCCAGGAGTCCCGGATCACTTCAACTTCAGCCTTGAGGCCGGGGACCACGATCGCACCCTCAATCTTGGCAAGATGCTCATTCGCTAGACTCTGAAAGTCACTCGGAATCTGTTCACAGGCTGCGGTGCAGAGAAGTATGACTAGAGTGAGTACCACATGGTTTAGCGGGTGTTTGTGACCTATAGAGGCCAGATTGATAGGTGCGCGCATTAGTTCTCCCAAAGGGTGCTGGGATCACCCCAGCTCTTCATATCTCTTTT
>DCAZ01000051.1:0-13280 GCA_002313925.1 Gemmatimonadales bacterium UBA1120 | reverse complement strand
AACCTATCTCTCTCCAACTCTGAAATGTTCCAGCTCAAGCTCTCTTTGCAGACGCTAACGGTAGCGGGTACCCATCGTCGATACGGTTCGTTTCTCCGCTCCTTAAGTACGTAGCTCAATCGGGTCTTCGCATGAATCCTTGACGCGGGTACTGGGCGTGCTTACAAGTTGCCGGTGGTTCCATGCAGTTCTGAGGGTCCCGAGAGGATGGGAAACTCAGGCCGAGGAGACTGAAGACATGATAAACTCTGTTGCGTTAGGGATGGGGCTAAGGAGGCTTAACATGCTCTCCCTTACTTTGCCCCAAGAGGGGGCGCCCAGCCGGGTTCTTACCGGATAACCTGACCGGTACGGAGCCAGATCCGCGGCGGGCCTTCTCTCCAGAGAGGGCCTACCGCTTTTTCAGGCCAACCGTGCTAATCGACTCTTATGGCTCAAATCAAGATTTTCGACACGACACTCCGAGATGGAGAACAGTCCCCTGGAGCGAGTATGACGGCATCCGAAAAGATCCGGATGGCTCACGAGCTCCAAGACTTAGGTGTCGACATAATTGAGGCAGGATTCGCGGCTAGCTCATCCGATGAAGTAAGGGCGATCAGGGACATCTCAAGGGAGATCAAACGTCCAGTCATAACAGCTCTCGCACGTGCGAACGAAGGGGACGTCATAGCGGCAGCAAAGTCGCTTCAGGAGGCTGACAGTCCTCGTATCCATGTTTTCATTGCTACTTCTAATACTCACCTAGAGCGAAAGCTGGGGATCAATCGTGGTGAATGTATTGACCGGGCTGTGGAATCTATCCGTCTTGCTGCGAGCTATGTGGAGGATGTGGAATTTAGTGCTGAAGATGCCACTCGTACCGATCTGGATTTCTTGACTGAAGTTGTTAGGGCTGCCGTTCAAGCTGGGGCCACCACAATCAACCTGCCGGATACGGTAGGCTATGCACTACCGTCTGAGATTCAGTTAATGATAGAGGCGCTGCAGTCGAGGTTGCCTGAATTGGATCAGTGCACGCTAAGTGTCCATTGTCATGATGATCTCGGGCTTGCAGTAGCAAACTCGTTGGCCGGGATTGCCGCCGGTGCACGCCAAGTCGAGTGCACAGTCAATGGGATCGGAGAACGGGCTGGTAATGCGGCGCTTGAAGAGATCGTGATGGGTCTCAAAGTTCGTGAGGACGAGCTAGATCATCGTACTGGCGTGCGTAGCGAGCACCTTTACCGTGCTAGTCGACTGCTCTCGTATCTGACCGGCATCCATCCCCAACCAAACAAAGCGATTGTCGGGCGGAACGCGTTTGCTCATGAGGCTGGCATTCATCAGCACGGAGTCCTTAAAGATCCCAGTACCTATGAAATAATGACGCCAGAGATGGTTGGTGTGCCCCAGAGCAAACTAGTTCTCGGCAAACACTCGGGACGGCATGGATTGGAGGCGCGACTCCGGGAGCTGGGGTATACGCTAGAGCCGGAGGAACTCGATAGGGTAGCAGCTAGCTTCAAAGAACTCGCTGATCAAAAGAAAAATATTCTTGATGAGGACATTATTTCTATCCTGAATCACGGTGTCATGGAGGATGTTCCTGAGGCGTATCGGATTGACGCCTTAGGAGTTACATGCGGTAGTGAACTTTCAAGAGCAACGATCACGGTCCTTGACGAAAATGGTGTTCCACGGATCGCTGAAGGGGAAGGCGACGGTCCGATTGCTGCGGTGTTTGCTGCAGCGGATACACTTCACGATTTCAAGGTGGTACTTGAAGAGTTCGAGATCCGTGCAACGACTCCGGGTCGGGATGCTGTCGGAGAAGTAACCATTAGGGCACGTGTCGATGGTCAAACTTTCACGGGACGGGGTGGGTCTACAGATGTCGTACTAGCTTCAGCTCAAGCCTATGTACATGTGCTTAATAAGGGAGTTCAGGCTCGTGAGCTCGAAGCTCGACATTTCGCTTCTAGAACCGACTGGGGCGTTTAAGCGAGGTGATCGGAGACCAACCTAGCACACTCCTCGATAAGATCTGGAATAACCACTTAGTCCACGCGGATCCGGGTGCTCCAGATCTACTGTATGTAGACCTTCATCTCCTGCATGAGGTCACCTCGGCACAGGCATTCGACGGGTTGAAAGTTGCTGGCAGGACCGTCAGACGTCCTGACCTCTGCGTCGCCACCGTTGATCACAACATACCTACGACAGATCGTTCCCTTCCGGTGCTAGACTCGATTGCTCACCGGCAGATGGAAGTGTTGAGAGAAAATGCTCAAAGCCACGGCATCCGACTTTTTGATGTTGACGACGAACGGCAGGGCATTGTCCATGTGATTGGACCGGAGCTTGGGTTAACTCGCCCAGGGATGGTGATTGTCTGTGGCGATAGCCACACGTCCACTCATGGCGCTTTTGGTGCGCTCTCGTTTGGGATTGGTACTTCAGAGGTTGAGCATGTTCTGGCAACCCAGTGTATCCCACAGCGTCGACCCAAAGCGATGGAGATTCGGTTAAAGGGCGACCGTCCAATGGGCATTTCCGCGAAGGACTTGATCCTTGCGATCATCGGGGAAATCGGAGTTTCAGGTGCTGCGGGCCATGTCATTGAATACACTGGTCCAGTGATTGGGTCACTCTCTATGGAGGAGAGGATGACCATCTGCAATATGTCAATCGAAGCAGGGGCTCGGGCGGGGATGATCTCTCCAGACCCAACCACTTTTGAATATCTAAGAAATCGGGAATTCGGACCCAACTCGGATGAGTTCGCTGATCTGAAAATGGAGTGGAGGTCACTGAAGACTGATGACAGAGCGACGTTTGATAGAAGAGTTGTGATGGATATCAGTGACCTAGAGCCTCAGGTAACCTGGGGCACAAATCCCGGCATGGTGACTGGGATATCTGGAAGGGTCCCTAATCCGGAGGAGATTGAGGACGAAGAAGTCCGGGATAGTACAGAGCGAGCCTTGACTTACATGGGACTTGGGCCTGGTACGCCTATGGAATCGATAAGCGTTGACCGGGTTTTTGTTGGTTCTTGCACTAATGGGAGGCTGGAAGATCTTCGGGAGGTCGCCCGTATTTTAGATGGGAAACGTGTCCATTCTGGTGTACATGCGATGGTCGTTCCCGGCTCCACAGCTGTAAGACGTCAGGCTGAGTTAGAGGGTCTCGACAGAGTATTTAGAGATGCAGGGTTTGAGTGGAGAGAAGCAGGGTGTTCGATGTGCATAGGGATGAATCCGGACACTCTTAGTACTGGAGAGCGCTGTGCCTCAACAACGAATCGAAATTTTGAGGGTCGCCAGGGTCGCGGTGGTCGGACGCACCTGGTTAGTCCGGCGACAGCAGCAGCAACTGCTCTTACGGGCCGGTTCACTGATCCTCGCAGCACCTGACAGTAATGGAGCCATTTCGAGTGCATACTGGTGTGGTTGCGCCGCTGGATCAGGCAGACATTGATACAGACCAGATTATACCAAAACAGTTTCTAAAGAGCGTATCTAGAGAAGGGTACGGAGATTTTCTTTTCCATGATTGGCGAACGGAAGAGAGTGGTGCAATCAATCCTGCATTCATATTGAACCGGGAGCCTTATAAGGGAGCCTCAATACTCTTAGCAGGGCGTAATTTTGGTTGTGGCTCATCGCGAGAACACGCAGCTTGGGCCTTGAAGGACTTCGGGTTCCGGGTAATCCTTGCCCCGAGTTTTGCTGACATCTTTCGAGAGAATGCTGACCAGAATGGCCTGGCAGCTCTGTCGCTGGAAGAGAGCGTCGTGAGAGAGCTTCTAGCTCGGGCGCATAATGAAGCGCCCCTAAGGCTCACAGTAGACCTCGAACAGTGTATTGTTGCTGACTCCGGTACACTCATTACTTCCTTTGAGATTGATGACTTCCGAAAGATGTGTCTTCTGGAGGGGCTCGACCGGATAGGATTAACACTCCGTCAAGCGGAAGCCATAAGCTCGTTTGAGCAGCAGCGGTGGCCGAACCGACCTAAGGTTGCTCCCGAGTCTTTCTAGCGTTTCCAATTTCTCACGGCTTGGAAGACAAGCTTTGAGAGCCTATCGTAGCAGCAACTGCCATCCAAGAGTATTCCGAGATCATGAGACGTCCAATCCTACTGCTACTCCTTTCCCTGGTCCCTGCAACTGGGGTCGTATCCTTGAGCGCTCAAGATCTCCATATGGATATCGCAATGCGGGTCTTGTCTTCAACGCCCTTAATTGATGGTCATAATGATCTCCCCTGGGCGATTCGGGGTAGTGAGGCCGCTCCACATGATGTCGAAGCTGATATCCATGATTTGAGACAAAGAACTTCATTTCACACGGATATAGAGCGCCTACGATCAGGTATGGTAGGAGCGCAGTTCTGGTCTGTTTACATCCCGTTTGAAGCAACGGAGGAAGGAGCTGCCAAGGTGCAGCTGGAGCAGATTGATATAGCACATCAGATCATCGATAAGTACCCGGATGTGTTCGAACTTGCCTTGGACGTATCAGATATTCGACACGCCTTTGGAGATCAAAAGATTGCTTCGATGCTGGGTATCGAAGGTGGGCACGCCATTGAAAATTCATTGGGCGCTCTGAGGGCATTCCACCGAATGGGCGTTCGTTATATGACGTTAACTCACAATGGAACACTCGATTGGGCTGACGCGGCGAATGATGAGCAGCGTCATGGTGGGCTTACGCGTTTCGGTCAGGAAGTGGTTCGCGAGATGAACCGCATGGGGATGCTCGTCGATCTCTCCCACACTTCACCCTCGACCATGAATGATGCTCTTGATTTTGCTGAAGCGCCCGTGATTTGGTCGCATGCATCAGCGAATGGTATCAGAGCACACCCGAGGAATGTTCCAGATCAGGTGCTTAGGCGACTTCCGGAGAACGGGGGCGTAGTCATGGTGACGTTTGTGCCATCGTTTGTCTCTGAGAGTGATGAAGCAACACTATCCGATGTTGCCGATCATATTGAGCATGTGGCCGCTATCGCAGGGGTCGACCATGTCGGGATTGGGTCGGATTTTGATGGGATTGACTCCACACCTTTAGGTCTTGAAGACGTCTCAACCTACCCATCACTATTTGCTGAGCTCTCCCGCAGGGGTTGGACAGAGCAAGATTTGCGCAAGTTGGCCGGAGAAAATGTTCTACGTGTTATGAGGGAAGCGGAAGCGGTGGCTAGGCGCCTACAACGTGACCGCCCCCCCTCGACAGCTACGATCGAACAACTCGATGGTCCGATCAGTGATGACTGATAGGACAACCATATTCTTCAGCCACACGGTGGGAGCCTTCACTCCCATCGCTATAGCCTGTGGTTGCCTCTTAACGATTAGGCATCATCTAGATGCTACTCCGACGCTTTTACGAAGATAAACTGGCTCAGGCCAGCTATATGATCGGCTGCCAAGCTACTGGTGTGGCTCTGGTGGTTGATCCGCACCGGGACTCAGAGGTCTATCTCCGAGCTGCAGCAGAGGAAGGTTTGGCGATCACCCATGTGTCAGAGACACACATTCACGCAGACTATTTATCTGGTGCGCGCCAACTAGCGAGGAGGTTAGATGCCACGCTTCTGCTCTCTGGGGAAGGCGGAAGAGAGTGGCAGTACGCTTTCATCGGAGAGGAGCATACGCAAGCTGTTAACGATGGCGATGAGATTGCAGTGGGGAATGTTGGTATAGAGATACTCCATACCCCGGGTCACACCCCGGAACACATCTCTTTCATGATTACGGACCGAGCTGCTTCATCAGAGCCGCTGGGCGTGCTGACAGGAGATTTCATCTTTGTAGGAGATGTTGGCCGGCCTGATCTTCTAGAGAAGGCTGCGGGGGTACCTGACTCAATGGTGGCCAGTGCTTGCTCGCTTTTCGAGTCTATCTCCCGATTCCGACACTTTCCGGAGCACCTGCAGATTTGGCCCGGGCATGGGGCTGGGTCAGCCTGCGGCAAAGCGCTTGGATCTGTCCCTTCATCTACTCTTGGGTATGAGAAACTAGCGAACTGGGCATTCCAGTGTGAGACCGAAGAAGAGTTCGTGAGCAGGGTGCTTGAGGGTCAACCAGAATCCCCGACCTACTTTGAGAAGATGAAACAAATGAATAGGGATGGGCCTCCTATCCTTGATGGTTTGCCCGTGTTCGAGCGTTTGGAGCAGAGAGCTCTTCATGACGTGCTATTGTCAGATGGCGCTGTCGTAGTTGATATCCGGCAGGCTTCGGCTTTCAGAGCCGGTCATTTGCCTGGAACGATCAGTATACCGCTGAGTAAGGACTTCCCAACCTGGTGTGGCTGGCTTCTTCCATACGACCGACCGATCTATTTGGTAGCAGAGAACTGTGATGCAACTAATGAGGCAGCACGGGATCTCGCATTGGTTGGGATCGACAACCTCGAGGGGTTCTTCGATGTCAAAGCCCTAGAATGGTGGAGTGCTGAGTGCGGTAACCTGAAGAAGACCACCAGTATTAGCTGGGATGAAGCGGAACGGGCTGTGGTAGAAGAAAAAGCCTCTGTCGTGGACGTGAGAGGACTGTCGGAGTGGAACGAGGGTTCTGTTCCTGGAGTCAAGCACATACACCTTGGCTACCTTGGTACCACTGGCCTCTCGGGACTCCCACACGGATGTCCTTTGCTGCTGTACTGCCGTTCGGGCTATAGGTCAGGTATCGGAACTAGCATTCTGGAAGCGGCAGGCTTCAACGACGTTCGTAATATAGATGGTGGAATTCTGGATCGTATGAAGAGAGGCCTGCCGATCGAACAGGGGGTTTCGCCAGATAGGGAATAGGAGCTGTGGTGCCGTGTATCTGGCGTGAATACGACAGAATGCTTTGGGTTACTTGATGATGAAGTGCCTACACCAACCCGAATATCCGTTCGATAGCGCGAAGAAAGACAGTGACTTCCTGAACTGCATGAAAGGGCGAAGGAAATCGATCCTGGGTTGAGTGTCCGAAGAGCCTTGTAATAGTTACGTATGAATCGCTCTGGGTAGGGAGTGCATCCTTGATTCTCAGCCCTTCAGTGAATGGGATAAGGTTATCGTTGCGTCCATGAAGCACGTGTACCGGGCAACTGATCTCCCCTAATGCCTTGAAGGGCTCGATCTTAGGCTCAACACTGATTGCTGCTTTGGCCAGCTTATGCCCGAGTTCCTCCGCATATACCAAATCTGGTTGGACTCCCGAGAGAGGTGCAAGAAAATCGAACAAGGGTTGTCTATCCGAGCCTATCTTCTCGCGCTCCTTCGCTTTCACAGCGTCGTAACATGGATCGCGACTATCCACGCCCGGAGACTCACCAGATATAGCTGCGAGGCGACGGAGTCCGTCGGCAATGTCGATTGCTTCCTCGTACCCTGGAATGTTGTGCAGGTAGTTGGCAGCAACGATCCAAGATCCATAGGGGTCAGGAATTAGTTCATAAGACTTTCCCTGGTACTCGTGCCGTCCGGTCAGCATGAAAGTGATGGTACGTTCGAGGTCGCAGTAGCCCCCGAATCCGACGACTCCAGCGATATCCGCGCTCACTTCTTCAGCTGCTGCTAGTGCGAGTGTGTGAGGAGCGCTAAATGAGAACCCCATAAGACCGTAAGGCCTGTTTTGCACCATTGGATTCTCTTTGAGTGCGGTGATCGAGCACTGTACTGTTGGCAAGGCCAACTGAGGTTTCAGACTCAGCTCTCGCCACTCAGGCACCTCAGGTATGATCATAACCATTCCGGTGGCTGCTACAGTTCTAGTGAATCGAAGCAGTTGTGGATGAGCGCGCCCTGTGCGGGTGATCCCGTGGAGCATAATCCACCCCGGCAAGGGAACATTCATCTCCGCTGGTCTGATTATTGTGGCTGGCACACGGATTCCATCTCGGTCTAAAGTTGTTTCTTCTTCTACGACATCTGCATGTCCGGTCAGCCAACTCCGGACGTAGCGCGTAGTGCGGGTCAATTGAAGTGCCATGGCGCGAACCTATTCAGAACCGCTGGCCCATCGCTACCCAACAAACGAAATAGCTAACCCCGGGCGATGTTTCAAATCGCTGAGGTCCTGCTTGCTCGGAATGCATCTGTCGAGCATCATCGCTTGCAATAATACCGGTCCAATCAGGAGGATCTCATGAAGCGTGCAATGTTTCTATTAGGCTTGTCGTCGATGTTGGTCACATTTCCAGCGGAGGCCCAGCAGGGGCCTCGGATTGCCCATCAATCAATCGAGGGGCGACCCTTTAGCCCGGCGATCCAGGTAGGCAAGACGTATTGGCTTTCGGGTAAACTCGGGGCAACACGTCAAACGCGTGAGATGAATGAAGGTCGGACGGCGGCGGAGACACATAATATCATGAGATCGTTCCAAGAGCTTTTGGGCGAACTCAGTATGGATCTTAGTAATGTTGTTAGTGCGACAGTATACCTAACCGATATAGCAGATTTTTCGGAAATGAATGCGGCGTACACGCAATACTTTCCCAGAGAAGCACCTGCCCGTGTTACTGTAGCGGTTGCTGGTCTAGTTGGTGGCGCCAAGCTCGAGATCAGCTTCATAGCTGTGGAGGACTAGTCAGCTTAGCTGTTGCCTAAACAACCATGCAGTTCTCATAACCCAACCGGTGATATGACTGAAGTTGATATAGACCCAGCGGAGCGGGGGTACCGGCCGCCATATTTAGCTGCAGCCCTTGCAGCATGCGTTGTCCTGGCGTTGTACGTACTAACGTTGGCGCCTACGACGGCTTTTTGGGACGCGAGTGAATACATTGCCACCGCACATATCCTCGGCATTCCTCACCCTCCCGGAAACCCTCTTTTCGTCGTGCTGGGGAAAGCTTGGAGTATCCTACTTGCTCCACTTGGCTTCTCCATTGCAGTTCGTATCAACCTTCTAGCGTCGGTTACGAGTGCGGTAGCTTCAGGCTTTTTATACCTGGTGGCCCATAGAGTACTAATTAAGCTGTTCGAAGATCGCTGGTGCGCTATAGTTGGTGCCGCTGCCTCCACTATGCTGGGAGCCACAGCGTTCACGGTTTGGAACCAGTCAAACGTGAACGAAAAGGTCTACACGATAAGTGTACTAGTCATCGCCTGGGTGACTTGGCTCGCGATCCGTTGGCATGATAGGAAAAATGATCCCGGTAGTGAGCGGTATCTACTGGGGGCGATATTCCTGTTGAGCTTGGGATCAACCAACCACCTCATGTCCGTGCTACCCGCTCCTGCCCTCACACTATTGATCCTTTTTACTGCTCCAACAACCTTGCTTCGTAATGCTTTTCTCATTCGCGCGGTCCCACTCATACTGATCGGGCTCTCGTTCAACTTTGTGCTTCCTGTCAGGGCTGGATTAGATCCGGTAATTAACGAGGGTGACCCCGTCTGCGAGTCCCTTATCGGGGCAGCACAGGCAATCTATTCCAACGGAATGGTCGGATGTCCGATGCTCGCTGACAACCTCACCCGTAGGCAGTATCAGCCACCTCCCGTTACCCAGAGAAAAGCTCCTTTCCACGCGCAGTTTGCTATGTACATGCAGTATTTCGACTGGCAGTGGTCTCGGGGTTGGAACCCGTCGCCCTTACCTGGGACGGGGAGGACTGTATTTACCCTACTATTTGGAGTTCTAGGCTTGCTCGGACTCTACACGGTCTTCCGTGTCGACCGGAGCATGTTCACATACGTCCTGACTCTGATCATAACACTCTCACTTGGACTCATCATCTACTTGAATTTCCGGTACGGATATTCTCTCTCACCGGAGATTACTGATCGAGCTGAACACGAAGTCAGAGAGCGAGATTACTTCTATGTAGTCAGTTTCATGCTCTGGGGTTTTCTCGCAGGCATAGGTCTATCCTGGGTATGGCATAGATTCGGGCAGGTTGTGAGGAATACTCGGCCCTATGTCAGTACAGTACCTATCATGATGGTGGCACTTCTGCCGCTCTTTCTGAATTGGAGTTGGGCGTCACGTGCTGAAGACTACGCAGCTCGTGATTGGGCATATGACCTTCTAATGAGTGTTGAGCCCTACGGCATCCTCTTTACGAATGGTGACAACGATACATTCCCCCTCTGGTACCTCCAGGAGGTGGAAGAGATTCGCAGCGATGTAACAGTAATTGTGGGTCAGTATCTTTTCACTTCGTGGTACCCGAAGCAGTTACAGGAACTCACGATGCCAGAACGTCAGCGAATCTTTGATTCGGAAATATCACCAGGATTGTTCGGTGCGCACGAGAAGCCGAATGAAACGATCCTGGATCTGACACATGAGCAAATGGATCAGGTTGGGGCCAGCCGTCTCGGTGAGAATTTGACAATCCCATTTTCTGGTATGGCTGTAACATACCCTGCCGAGACAGTGCTTAACCGAGGGCATCAGCTGGCTTTGTCGATTATCCATGACTCTATCGATGAGCGGCCAATCTTTTTTGCTTCTACGGGTGGGCTGATGAGCGAACTCGGTTTAGATCGGTGGGCTGTCCGCCATGGATTGGCAGTCAAGCTTGAGATGCGTTCGTTAGCCGCGTCTCCCCCGGAGGAATGGGTACAAGGCACTGCAGAGTTCGGAGGGGTCTGGTTCGATCTTGATCAATCACTGAAGCTTTACGATACGGTCTACCAGTATCGAGGTATCAGAAATCGAAGCATCTGGCAGGATCGGTCTACATTGAATATCCCCTGGCAATACTACGCTCTTGCACTTCAACTTTCCGATGTTGCCCGTAATGCTAACCTGCCGGATGAGGTGGCTCGACGCTTGGAGAGCGATGCTCTAGACTTCCAAGTCGTGGCTGAAGGTGGAGTGAATGGAACACCATCACAGTGACAAATACCCTTCGTATTCGCGGGAACTCCATTCAAGCCTGCGGGTGCAAACCAATATGATGAAACCTGAGTTAACTCGCGGTGAACTGCACCGATACGCTCGCCACATAGCTCTGCCGGAGGTGGGCTTGGAGGGGCAGGTGCGCCTCAAATCTGGCCGTGTCCTATGCGTGGGTGCGGGCGGCTTGGGTTCTCCGCTAACTCTATACCTTGCTGCTGCTGGAGTTGGAACTCTCGGCATCGTCGACTACGACTCCGTCGATATGAGTAATCTCCAACGCCAAATTCTGTATGGAACAGCTGACGTTGGACGATCTAAGCTCGACAGTGCAGAAGATAGACTGCGCGACGTGAATCCATTCGTCGAGATTATAAAGCATGAAACCCGGCTCTCATCTGAGAATGCGATCGACATCTTACAAGGCTACGACGTCGTCATCGATGGAACAGATAACTTTCCCACACGATATCTCGTCAACGATGCGTGTGTGCTTACGGGAACTCCTAACATCTATGGCTCAGTTTTCCGTTGGGAGGGACAGGTCTCGGTTTTCGCTACTGAGGATGGCCCATGCTATCGCTGCCTTTTTCGTGAACCACCCCCCCCCGGTCTGGTACCGAACTGCGCAGAGGGCGGGGTACTTGGAGTCTTGCCAGGTATCATTGGGTCAATGCAGGCGATGGAGACAGTGAAGCTACTGTTGGGGGTTGGAGATGCCCTAGTGGGCAGGCTCCTTATCTTCGATGCCCTTGAGATGAGCTGGCGTGAAGTACGACTTAGGAAGAACCCTGAATGTCCAGTGTGTTCAGATCAACCGACCCAAAGAGGACTTATTGATTACGAAGCATTTTGTGGATTGAGCAGCGGTAAAGTGTCTTCCGGGGAAATAGAAGAGGAAACTATTGAGGAGATTGAGCCGGAAGCTCTTGTAGAACTTATTGGATCTACTGAACCTCCGTTTCTAGTAGATGTCCGCGAACCATGGGAGTGGGCAGTGAGTAGTCTGGCCGATCAGGGTGCCCGGCTCATACCGGTCGAAGAGATTGATCATCGTACCCCGGAAATTCCCCGAGATATGACCGTCGTGGTCTACTGCCGAAGCGGGAAACGGGGTCTTACTGCTGCTCATCTGCTCAAGAATGCAGGATATAGGCGGGTATTCAACCTGAGTGGTGGTATCCTGGGCTGGGCAGAGTCAGTGGAACCTGGCCTCCCTGTCGTTTGAGTAAGAGTGATTCAACTGTCATTGATCTGTTGCTTTCACTCTGATGGGTGAGAGCTTACTCGTCATCAGAATCAGGCTCGATGCTTGCTGTAACCTCAGGGTGCGAGACTGGTGATAGATGCTCCTGTCCCATGCAATAGGAACAATGAATGCGACAATTCACACTTCTGGCAATTCTTGTCCTCGCGTTAACCCCAGTGACAAGTGTGGGTCAGGTCCGTCTCATCGTCGGGGGTGGACTCAGTCAACCCAATGGTGATTTTACCGATCAAGTGAACACAGGGTTGCACGGTCGAGCCGGGCTGCAGGTTGGGGTACCAGTATTCCCGGTCTCTTTGAGGGGAGAGGGTGAGATCCATCAGTTTTCTAAGCCGACAGGGGCCGAGAATACAACCATGTTGAACGGCACTCTGAGTGCTGTCCTTGGACTGGGAGGCATAGGTCTGCAGCCGTATCTATTAGCGGGGATCGGAAGCTATCGTCTTGATGCTGGGGGCACAGAAGAGGCACAGACAAATCGTGGATTTCATGGTGGTTTTGGGGTAGGAATTGGGGCCCTCGGTTTCGGTGGATTTGCTGAGATTCGTTTTGTCAGCATTAGTGGTGATACTAGAAATACACGGTATATCCCTGTGACCTTAGGTTTGCGCTTCTAGCAAGGCGTGTGGAATTGTCACCAATCGAGGGACACATTGAGCCTTAGGGTATCGTGGTTGATTATGCACCCTGGTAAGACAAAAAGATGTAGATCAGGCGAGTGCTAAGATTTAGTACTCATAGAGTTCGACGACTGCATCTACAACGTCTGTGACTTGCGGAAGGATGGCGGCTTCGACTTGGGGTGCATAGGCCACCCAAGTATCCATCGAAGCCACTCGCTTTACCGGTCCGTCGAGCCATGGAAATAGCTCGTCAGCGATACGTGCTGCGATCTCTGATCCAATCCCCCATGAAAGGCTGTCTTCGTGAACGATGACGACCTTGCTCGTCTTTTTCACTGACTCCGCAATGCAGTCCATATCAAATGGCTGCACGGTTCTGAGGTCGATAACTTCAGCTTCGATTGAGTGCTCATTTGAAGCGATTGAAGCAGCATCGAGGCTGCGTTTCACTAAGGCTCCACAGGTGACGATGGTGATATCCGCGCCCTCTCTCCGAACTTTCGCTTTACCGAACGGAATAATGAAATCTGGCCCAGGATTTCGACCTTTATTGT
>DCAZ01000127.1 GCA_002313925.1 Gemmatimonadales bacterium UBA1120 | reverse complement strand
TCGAAGGTGAATTCAGAGTATACCCCGCGAAGGTGCTCCTCGAAGTTCTCAAAAGAAGCACCAGGCTCGTCATTCACGACCTCCATATACTCCTGCCAGTTCCACCAACGTCGCACAAACTCTCGGTTGTATTTGCCTTCACCGATCATCCAGTTTGCAATCGCAAGAAAAATCGCTGCCTCCGAGCCTGGATAAGGAGACAACCAGTGGTCAGCGTGGGTAGCTGTGTTGGACAGGCGGGTGTCAAAGACTATGAGCTTCGCGCCGTTCTTCTTGCCCTCGATAATCCTCTGAGCATGAGGATTGAAGTAGTGACCGGTCTCTAGGTGACTGCTGACAAGCAGGATGACCTTCGCATTGCTGTAATCAGGGCTGGGCCTGTCCATCCCCATCCACCAATGATATCCAGCTCGTGCGCCACTTGAGCATACATTCGTATGCGAGTTATGACCGTCGACCCCCCATGCTGCGAGCATGCGTTCAGTGTATCCATCCTCACCGGGACGACCGACATGGTAGACCACTTCTTCGTGCCGGTCCTCCTCCAGTGCGGTTCGGATTCGCCCCGCGATTGCATCGAGTGCCTCATCCCATGAAACCTGCTCCCATTTCCCTTCGCCACGCCGCCCGCTGCGCTTCAATGGGTAGAGAATCCGGTCTGGATCTGTAATCTGGTTGAGTGTCGCAGGACCCTTAGCGCAGTTCCTGCCCCTCGAGCCTGGGTGTTCAGGATTCCCTTCGAACTTCCTGACCTGAAGAGTTTCCCTATCGACGTATGCGAGTAGCCCACAAGCCGACTCGCAGTTGAAACAGGTAGTCGGTACCAGCATGTACCGCTTCTCTACTCTCTCCGGCCATGACTTTGAGTCCAACTCCACCCAATCATTCCAACGTTCCCGCGGAGGGTACGACGCGAGATGAATCCGACTCGCGCCAGGATAGAACGTTTCGCCCCGCCCCTCGACTTCAGCCTTAGCAGCTGAAACTCTCTGATTGAGTTCACTTAGATGGGTCGAGTCGTTCATGCGAGCGGTACGGATTGGCCAGCCTGAACGTAGGCATGCTCGTGTAAAAAGAGACCCGCTAAACCAGCTAGTGCTCCAAGTGCTCCAATAGTGTCACTAGTACCCACCAACAGAAGAGAGGCTGCAGTCAGCGCTATCCCACCCCAATAGAAAGCGGCGTATGCCCCTCTCGTCATATTCCTGGCAGCTAGGGCTGCGTGTGCAGTTGGATGGGGCATACTCACCTCACCGAGAGCCAGAATGAGATGAACCGCCAAAGAAGCTTTGAGAATCCACACAGCACCAATCCCTAGCCCATCCGGATTCCAAAGTATAAGGGTCGCAGAACCGGCTAGTAGAGCTTGGACCAGCAGATGGGGAGGAAGTAGAGGGCTCTGCCAAAGATCACGCGCTTTAGCCTGCGCAAAAAGATAAGCAGTATAAATCGCAGTCATGGCAGCGAGAGGGCCACCCACCCAGGACAGGCTTTGAGGGATCTCAGGACGCCCTCCTATAACCGCCCCTAAATGCAGTGCAAGTATTCCCCCATAACCCGTGATGATAAAGCCTCCCCGCACAAGCCAACTTCGCCACTGCGGTCTGGTAAGCACCATCCAGAAGCGCTCAGGGTGATCAAGGTCCCAGACTAATAGTGCACCAGTAACCAGTAGGAAGATCATTGCTACTGCTGGACCCAGTAGAGTCCAAACTGAGTTGGTCCATGTGATCATCCCACTCAAGGCAAGTAGAAGCGGCACCAAATAGGCCCCTGCCGATATCGATTTGGTGAACGTGTACAGACTCACACGCCAATCCCACGGTGCAGTGTGTGGAATGTCGTAACTCAGCAGGGCCGCAGCGGAACTATTCGAGGTGCCGGGATGGCCGGAAGGTACCTGGTGCTTAACGTTACCCTGCTCACTCCACATAAACATTCCACCATCTGGTCGGCGTGCAGCCAGAGGGTCGAGTGTGGCTTGGTCGGCACCCTTGTAGTAAAGCTTCGGACGGGTCTCCTTCTCGGGCTTCCGGACCGTAACGGCCTCCCCGTTTATAATTCTGCTCACAGCCGACAGTGGATCATTCATGTCGCCTACGAGAATTGCTTCCGTGGGGCAAACGACTACGCAAGATGGTTCGAGACCAACATCCAGACGGTGAGCGCAGAAGTTGCACTTCTCAGCAGAGTGGTCTTCAGGATTAATGAAAATCGCGTCGTATGGGCAAGCTGCGATACATGCCTTACACCCTACACAGATCGACTTATCAAAATCCACAATACCGTCAGCCCGCCGAAACATCGCCGCTGTCGGACAAGCTTCTACGCAGGGCGCGTCATCACACTGGTTACACCGCGTAACCTGAAATGAGCGACGCACCTGCGGGAAGATCCCAGTGTCCACATACTTCACATATGTGCGTGTTACAGAGAGCGGAACTTCGTTTTCAGATTTACATGCGGTTGTACAAGCGTGACACCCGATACAGCGTGTATGATCAATGACCTTAGCCCAAAGCGGTTCTCGAGTTGCTGAAGGAACCTGAGTTGTCGGCATCCGGCAGATCTCAACAAGGAAAATCGGGGAGCGTGCTAGGCAAGCTACCTAAGGAAAGACCTAAGTTCCACCGGGGACTTCCTAGGTCTTAGTCCTCGTTAGCCGCTACTAGTTATTCAAGGAGACTGGGGCCGTGTATGTGACACTCATAAAT
>DCAZ01000108.1:7536-14274 GCA_002313925.1 Gemmatimonadales bacterium UBA1120 | reverse complement strand
CTGGCTACCAGAGCCAGTACCAAAACACATGACCTTACATACGGTCGAATCGCAAAATTAGATAATCTGAGAAAGAATGCCGGAGCAGGCATGGATGACCCCTGGAGCGCAGGAAACTGAGGACGGAACTTAAATTACGAGGATTGACGGAGGCGCGCTTGGGGGCAGAGCGCATTTTATCCACTCTGCGAAAAAGGCACTCCCCAATCAGTAAGACATGCCTTAGGGCCTGAATCAGTGAGTGGGACTAGGGATTCTCATCATAGCACAGAATCCAGTCAGGTCTTGGGTAAAATAACTGACTCAGAACCTTCCTGGGCTCAGCCTACTTCTTCTGCGTTGGCTTCCACATAGGCTTTAGCAAATTCCTCCAGCTTGACATCAATGACTTCATGGAGGGCTTGCTGGGTGTCATCGGCATTGGCGACACCCACAGCCGTCGTATACCAGGTTACGGCCTCTGGTAGGGTGACTTGTTCATCCCGGACCATCTTAGCTGCTTGGTTCACTCTCACTTCAATGGAGTACGCGATTGCCCCATCTACATCACCCTGATCTCCAACAACGCACTGTAGTGTGATCCTCAATTCAGGCAGTCCGGGATTCTCAAGCATCTCGTCTTCAGTAAGCAAATCCACTTCCGACTCAAGTAGTTTGATCGCTGCGTTTGCCTGAACCTCTGACGATATTACACCAATACTCTCACAAGTCTGGTTTCCCACAACGCTGACGTGTACGCCTCCAATCTTCTCAAGCGTATATCGGTTCCATTCTGTGTCCTGGGCATCCAAAACGCCCGGGGCGCTAATGAGCATTAATCCGACGATAGTGCAGCAAGCCAAGCGTTTCATGGGGATAATCCGTTCAGTGAGCTCGCGCTGATGTGGGTTACTTATCCGCCCGTGCCGCAAGTCCTGCACTGGTGGTTGTTTTTCGAGCCCAGTTTCTCCAGTAGCACGACTGTCTTTGGATGTGGCTGTGCTCTCTGCTCTGGACTGTTCGCTAGGTCCGCGGTGGTTTGCCCTCGGCGGCTAATCAACGTTACGTCTGCACCCTGTCTGACAAGATACAGAATCGTCTCATTGTCTCCTCGAGCTGCTGCATGATGGATCGAGGAAAAACCATCCATGTCCCTAAGGTCGGGATCAACACCATGCTCTTCAATCAGATATCGGATGGCAGGCAACCAACCATCAGGAACACCTCGATGCTGTTGCGCTACCCGGGAAGTTCCGAACCCCACACCTGCTGCTGCATGGAGAGGATGAATCCCTAGGCCACCAACTGGTACCGGATCCAAACCTGATGGATCAGCTGGCTCAGAGTCTTGGTCCGTCGTATCTGGTTCCATCATGGGACCTGTGTAGCGTCTTCTACTCGGAAGCTTCTGTGTCCAAATATTCGGGTCAGCACCATACGCTACCAAGAGCTTCATCGCGTTGACGTCATGAGCGTATGAAGCTCGCCAAAACGGGGTCGCACCAGTGAAATCAACACCCATACGTCCGGCATTATATGCGGCATACCAGATGTGCGTACTAACCCTCTGATTGGGCTCAGCTCCGGCCTTCATAAGCAACTCTGCGAACTCCAGATAAGATGTCTCCTGCTGCCGGAACATCGAGGGTTGCGGATACCAGGTCCTGAGGGACCATTCGATGTTTAGAGTGGCGAAGAGCGGACCAGCACCATCATCGCTTACTAAGTTCGGATCAGCACCATGCTCTAAGAGCATTCGGGCCAAATCATAGTTGCCATTGATTACGGCCACTAAAAGCGGACTCGATTGATCACCCTCAGTGAGGTGGTTGATCTCCGCTCCACCGTCAACAAGTTGACGAGCTACCTTGATATGTCCTTCTCGCGCGGCAAAATGGAGCGCGGTGAAGCCCCCTTGGTTACCGATCTGCTCGTTTCCCGAAAGAGCTCTCACCGGTGGAGGCAGATCCGGGTCTACTTCTTCGTCCTCATCCGGGTCTACTTCTTCGTCCTCATCCGGGTCTACTTCTTCGTCCTCATCCGGGTCTTTCGTATCCGTGGAATCGGGAGGAGTCGCACTATTATTCTGATTTCCAGTCTGTGGCCGAAACGATCCACCTCTACCTGATCCAGCGTTGTTCAAATCCGGATCCTTTTCAGCGTCCCGTACGCGATTCCGTCGAGTGCGATCCGCATTTGTCTCTTCAGCGAACTCGACATAGTCCTTCACTCTCGTCACGATCTCAAGGTCCGAACCGAGTTCTACCAAGACCTCCAAAGCTCTACTCGCATTCTTGACAGCTGCGAACATCAAAGGTGTGCGCTGGAAAACACCATCGACCACGTCTAGGTTGCCTCCATGCTCGGCGAGCACCTTTATAGCTCCCGGAGCATCAGCCTGCGCAGCGAAATGCATCGCCGTTACGCCAGTCGATGTGAGCTTGTTTGGGTCAGCGCCAGCATCAAGCATCGCTCTCATGACTTCGGAATAACCACTGCGGCTTGCAAGGTGCAGTGGTGTATAGCCTCCGACCCTTGTCATCGGTTTCACTGTGGCACCCGCATAAAGCAAGAGCTTTGCTATCTCGAGGTCATTATTAAGAGCCGCCCAGTGTAGCGCAGTAAGACCGTCTGACTGAGCCGCATTAACGTCCTCACCCTGCTGCAGCAGGGTCCGAACGATCTGGGCATCTCCCTGTTCGGCTGCATCAGCCACTGGTGAGTCGGCGGGCTTAGCAGCAAGAAGCACCAGTAGGCTTAATCCAAGAAGCGAGCTGCTAAGCGACAGCCTTTTTCTTCCACCTATTGCCGACATATCCCGCTCCCCTAAGGTATCCACCTTGCGTTCCGGATTGAGCATGTCAGACCGAGAATGTCCCGGTACTGTTTCCAAATGTTTCCAAATCGTCGACGCCAAGGCGATGTAGCAGATCCAAAAAGACATTTGCCATCGGTGTACCGAGTGTCGCCCTTACGTGCTTCTCACCTTCCAAAATCCCATTGCCACCACCCGCAAGGAACAAGGGGCACCGAATGTGATTATGCAGGTTACTATCGGCCATCGCCGAACCGTACATCAGAAGAGTTTTATCTAGAAGGGTGCCGTCACCCTCAGTCACGCTCTGAAGCTTCTCAAGGAAGTACGGGATCATTGAAATGTGATACGAATTGATCTTATGAAAGTCTAGAACACGTTCCTCACGTCCACCGTGATGTGACGAGGAATGGAACGGCGATGTCGAGCCACTCTCTGGGTAAACTCGAGGAGAAGCATCTCTACCAAGCTTCAAGGAGAAAACTCGGGTGGTGTCAGACATGAAGGCGAGCACTTGTAGATCAAACATCAGTTTGACGTGCTCGTCAAACGAATCCGGCACGCCTACAGGCGCCTCTGGGATCTCACGCTCTTCTCCACTCGCATTCTGAGCTTCAACGCGCTGAATTCTCTGCTCTAGCTCTCTGATATTTTGGGTATAGAGGTCAACCCTATGGCGGTCAGATGCTCCGAGACTGCGGCGAAGCCCAGCCATCTCCTCCATCACCCAGTCCAAGATACTCCGATTAGCTTTCATACGTTGAGCACGCTGCTCCGGTGTGCCACCAGCTCCGAACATCTGCTCAAAGACCGACCGCGGATCACGGACCATCGGCATTGGGCTATTCGGTGAAGACCAACTAATGGTGTCGGTGTACGCGCATGCATACCCATATGCACACCCACCAGCCTGATCAACGTTTTCAATCGTTAACTGCATCGAAGGAATCGGTGTCTCATGCCCAAATTTATGGGCATAAATTTGATCAAACGAAGTTCCAACATCGACGTCAGAACCTTCAGTCTGTTTCGGATGAGCTTGAGTCAGGAAGACCGCAGTGGTTCTGAAGTGATCACCACCGATTTCCTTAGGTGCAAACGCATCTGCCATCCTGCAATCAGTATCGCTCACGATTGTCAGATGCTTCCGGAACGGCTCTAACGAACTCAAGCTGCTCGGAGTAAGGTCGAAGTTCTTACCCTCTTCCGTAGGAGACCAGAGATTTTGGGTAGCACCCCAGTCGTTACATCCCGCGGCACCATGAACCTGCTCAATGCACACCAACCGAGTGCCATCAGCTGCCTTGCCTGCCTCTGTGGCTGCCCAAAGTTTATTCGCCGGCACCATTGCATCGAGTAACGGCAGCCCAATCGCCGTTCCCATACCGCGTAGCATCGTGCGCCTTGAGATGTGCTTCCCTGTGATGAACTCCATCGTCAAAACCTCGCTCGAGGAATTAAGAGTTACCTAATCTTTGTCTAGTCCTTGCTGGGCGCCTTCAGGGACAGCCGCAATAGCTGGCCTTGGCGCTTTCGCACTCTTGAACGCTGCACTTTTTACTACACCTAAAATGAAAGCTGAGAGCTTATAGCCGTCCTCGCCAGCCTCCTTAACGATCGCTCTAACTGTAGGCATATCGTAGTATTCAACACGGCGACCTAATGCATAGGCCATCAGATTCTCTGTGAACACCCTGTAGAAGACCTCAGGACGACTCAAGAGAGCATTCCGTAGATCTTCAGGACTGGCCAATGGTGTACCATCGTATAGCTCACTCTCCGGGTCCACCATATTACCACCATCTCGGATACGCCAAGCCCCCGTTACATCAAAGTTCTCAAGGGCTAACCCGATCGGATCGATGACGACATGGCACGAGCGACAAGCAGGATTCACGCGATGCTGCTCCATGCGCTCTCGAACAGTTAGAAAACGCCCATCCTCTGCTTCACCAACTTCTTCAAATGCCGGAATGTCAGGTGGAGGTGGGGGGGGTGGAGAACCAAGCAGGACTTCCAGGACCCATTTCCCTCGGAGAACCGGTGAGGTGCGATCAGCGTGTGACGTCATCGTCAGTATACTACCGTGGCCCAGGAGTCCACGGCGTGTCTCGTCGGGATAAGACATCTTCTGGAACTCGGGCCCTATAATCCCAGGAACTCCATAGTGTCTGGCCAGCCGCTCGTTAACGAATGTGTAATCTGCCGTGAGCAGCTCAAGGATGGGACGGTCCTCTTCAACCAGATGTGAGAAGAAGAGTTCCGTCTCACGGTTCATAGCCTCAGAGAGTGTCTCATCAAAGTATGGGTAAGTCAGCGCATCCGGGTGGATATCTTCAAGATCTTGGAGGCGCAACCATTGAGAGGCAAAGCGCGTCGCAAGTGCTTCGGCTCTTGGATCAGTCAGCATCCTTCGCACCTGTTGCTCAAGTTCTTTGGAGTTAGACAGCCTCTCTCTTTCCGCTACTGCTATCAGTTCTGCATCTGGAGGTGCGCCCCACATGAAGTACGAAAGACGAGAAGCCAAGTCGCCCTGGCCGATGTTGTAGATCTCACCGGGAGCTATTCCGTCCGGAACTTCTTCCATACGGAATATGAAGTGCGGACTCGCCAAGATCGCCTGCAGCGCCATCCGGACCCCACCCTCGAAGCCACCGTCTTGAGCACCCTCATCATAGAAGTCCATCAAGGCGCTAACGTCAGCTTCCTTAATCGGCCTACGATAGGCATCACCGGCCAAGTTACCGACAATCATTTCGGCACAAGGGCGGGCCTCAGCAGGAGCGGTCGGCCGGCACGTGAAAACCGCTCGGCGTGTCGGGTTATCAGAAACCCCTGTCACTTCGAATGGGCCAAGTATGGTGAGGCGCTGAAGATGTTGTTGAGTCGTCACGCCATAACCGATGCCAATCTGCCCATCCGCAAGTGTGTGATCGATCGGACGAATCAAATCGTCGACCTCACCTTCAAATTGCTTAATAAATGCGGCAGTAACTCGCTTTGGCCCTGCAGTCACATAGATGGAGTCTGTTCGGATATTCAAGCCACTGGGTTCAGATTCCATCATCCATCGGTCAATCGTAAGGAGTGCTATCCGCTCGCCTTCGATTGAAATCTCAACCTGTTCAGTTCCAAATGTGCGCCCAAAGACCTCACCTTCAACGGCATTGTAGGGCATGATATGGAATACATACTTCCCGTCTGCAGGGAAGTTATGAACACGTGAGAGTCCTCCACGCGTCCCAAAAGGAGCTCCTTCAATGCGGTCCTTCTGTGACTGTATACGAGGCAACCTATAAACAGTGTTTTGGATTTCTGCATCGGGGTCACCGAGCACAATCCGGCTGACATGTTCAGCGGCGCGTAGATAGCCCTCCATGAGGGTAGCAGAAGGCGTTTGAACGTCAGCGATATTGTCGAAGTTGGCACTCTTCGTATCGAGTGGCAGGAAAGTACTTACGTCAACTCCGATGCCAAATAATTCTCTAATCGTATTGTGGTACTCAGCACGATTAAGTCTCTGGAAGGTGCGGGTACCCGGGTTGGGGTTCCGCTCCGCTGCCTTGTCGAGTATCGACTCCAGATCAAGCGCCACCTCTGCAAGCACTTCAGGATCAGGGCGTCTTGCCCCTGAAGGGGGCATCATACCGGCCCTGAGTTTGCGGATCATCTTTTCAACGATCTCACCATTCTGTGGCGCGTTGGCCACATCGAAGCCTTCTAATACCAAATCACCGCGGCGCATTCGATCGCTGTGACAGCGCGTGCAGTACTCTGCAACCACATCGTTCGTCCCATCCTCAGCATCGTCACTGAAAGATGCCGCCGTTACAAAGGGAGAGGCAGCATGAAACGACGTCGGTGGTGCCGTGACCGTACAAGTCGTGAGGGTGCCGCAGACAACGGCAACCGTCATAACTGGAAGTATGGTTTTACGCATGCCC
>DCAZ01000108.1:0-7151 GCA_002313925.1 Gemmatimonadales bacterium UBA1120 | reverse complement strand
TACGGCTAGGCTATCACACGTAGAGATAAGATCGATTGTTCTGTACAGAACAAGGCCATACAGACCTACGAAACATGATTCAGCCCGCTCTGCTGTAGTCAGATCGAAAACTTGTTTCCGGACGCTCAAGGTGTCCTTCAAGGAGCCCAACTTGTCAGCTGATACGAATTATACCGACGCTATAAACCCTGAATCCATGGCAACATTCAATCCGGAAAAAATGGGGAAAAGCACTATATTTAAGTCAGAACGCATTCTGGTCGGGCTAAATGCTTTTGAACCGGGCCAAGCACACCAACTCCACACCCACGAGGGAATGGATAAGGTCTATCACGTCCTTAAGGGGAAAGGCCTATTCATCCTAGAGGACCGGGAAATAGAGATGGAAGCAGGCCTGATGTTGGTCGCGCCGGATGGGGTGCCCCATGGAATCCGGAATCACAGCAACGACCAACTTATTGTGCTTGCCGTACTTGCCCCAGCACCGTGACGCATCTTCAGGGTGCATCCTAGGACCGCTGACCCTACTAGGCTCAGATTATCGAGAGCTGATTCGCTCCCTAATCAGGTCTGCTGTCCACGACGCCCTCGCCTCTGAGATTTTCCGAGCAAGCTCCAGTGATCGCTCTAGATCAGCGATGGACACGCCATTGATGACGGCCTGGCCAGCTTCAACACGTTCCGCCCAGCGCACCGAATTAATATCATCAAGCATCATGTTCAATGTGATCCCAGGGCTGTCATGTATTCCATCATTAGGCATCCCTTCCCTGGTAACACCTTCATCGCTCAACACGTTCGGAGCATTAGCTGGCCGTCTATAGTACTCACCAATGTGATGCACAGCTGCTTCCCCATCCCACGCTGCGGTAAGGCGCTCAGCCACAGCCTCCTGACCACTCTGGTTCCCGCCACTGTCTCCGATGAAGATGATGTTCTCGAAACCGTGCATCTTCAGGCTGTGAGCAACGTCGGTTAGCACCGCCTCGAATGTTTCCTGTCTAAGGCTGATCGTGCCTGGGCTTCTCATATGCCCGGTTTGGGGCTCGATGCTGCCCTCTGGAACAAACTCGATTACCGGAGCGCAAACAGCATTTCCGAGGTTGGCCGCGATCGCTGGGCAGTTCGTACGTAGCACGTAGTTATGCTTCCCGGTAACCAGCCACGGACCGTTTGGTTCCATACCCCCCGTTGAGACGATGGCAGTGGTCTTTCCAGAGGCTATAGCGTCTCGGACGTCCATCCATGTCATCTCCTCAATCCAGGCTGTTTTAGCCTCGGGCAGAGGATTGGGTGTATCCGAGCAGTTGTATTCATTTGCTCGGCAGTCACCCCCGCCCATCGTCCTCGGGTCCGGTTCGGGGCGCTGCTGGCCTCCAGGGCCAGCTCCACGACCACGACCACCCCGACCTGCTCCACCCTGCCGCTGCGGAGCAGGCAGGGTGCCACTGTTCGCAATGGTTTCTCGGATAAGTCCAGCAGTACTCTCGGCACGGAATCCGACAATTTGCCTCGCGTACTCAAGCGATTTGACCCGGTCAGCGATGGAAACACCATTAATCGATGCAAATCCGGCCGCCACACGTTCGTCGAATCGGACGGACCTGGGATCTGCATGGAACATATTGAGTGTGATTACCGGGTCGTCGTGAAGACCATCACCTTCTCCATCGACTAGGCCCTGCTCAGCCATATACTGGCCAACGCTCCCGTAGTCGTAATAGCCCTGCACATGGCCTACAACCGCATCACCACCCCATTTAGCATTCAGTGCATCTGCAACCGCCCGTTGGCCGCCTTGATTGCCACCACTGTCTCCGATGAAGATGATGTTCTTAAAGCCGTGCATCTTCAGGCTGTGAGCGACATCGGTGAGTAACGCCTCGAAGGTCTCCTGCTGGAGACTAAGAGTACCAGGGCTTTGCATATGCCCACTCGGCGGGTCGATCGAGCCTTCCGGTACAAGCTTCACAATCGGAGTGCACAACGCGTTCCCAAGTTCTCGGGCAATCGCATCACAGTTTGAACGAAGGACGTAGTTGTGCTTACCCGTCACTAGCCAAGGACCGTTAGGCTCGACACCCCCCGTTGGAATAATGGCGGTGGTCTTTCCTGCACTCAGAGCATCTCGGACATCCATCCACGTCATTTCTTCCATCCAAACCGTGGTCGCCTCAGGGAGGGGATTTGGTGTGTCGGCACAGTTGTAGACGTTGTTAGCGCAATTGCCGCCACCCATGGAGTTGGCGTCGCGCTGTTGCTGCGCGCATGCTGTCGTGGCTGTAAATAGCACTGTCCCGATGACGAGGATGGTCCTCATAGTCTTCTCCTAGTATGCGAACATCTCGTCCGAGACTGGTTGTCAGAAGCAAGCCGCGCCAGGGGCAACCGATACTGGACAAGATTCACTGACCAGGTTCGCGGCAGGATCGGTGCGGTCTTGGCGTCTAATTAGCTGGGTGTCACCCAAGACTCATCGGGCCGTTGATTGACTACGATCCCTGAATTCCCATACTCTTTGGGAGTTTCGCCCGTTAAGGAGCATAGTGCCATGGTGGTAGTTTCAAAGGAAATCGATCGTGGAACCAGGCTAGGAATAGTCCTCTTGGCTCTGACAACTTTTTTCGCGCTGAATGCTGGCCCTATTAACGCCCAACAAGGCGCGGTGAATACAACCGATTACGGCCATGTGACATTTACCAAGGATGTGGTTCCAATCCTGCAGCGTAGCTGTCAACGTTGCCACAGGGACCATGGCGTGGGACCGATGGCTCTGATCGAGTATGACGATGTACGTCGCAACGCCAGACGCATTGCTTATAAAACCGGACTTAGGGATGTAGCCGGAGCGATGCCTCCATGGTACGTCGAAAAAGACATTGGCATCCAGCACTTCAAAGATGATCCATCACTTACGGACGAAGAGGTCGCGACACTGGCAGCATGGGAAGCAATCGGTATGCCGATGGGTGATCCGGAGGACGCACCACCACCGCTAGAGTTCGATGATGGAGTCAGCTGGACTGCGGGAGAACCAGATCTGATCGTCCGGCTTTCAGAGTACACGGTCCTAGGCGATCAGCCCGATTGGTGGGGCAACATCGAGGCCACCCCAACCGGGTTGACCGAGGACCGTTATGTGAAGTCCGTAGAGGTTCGCGAGGTGAACGATTACGATCCCAACGAGGTTCGGGAAACTGTCGGCGGAAGATTTGTCTTTCACCATATGATCTATAGCACCCGGGTCACCGAAGGAGGAAACCCGTTCGCCCCAGCAACGACCTGGCCAGTGCATGAGGTTGGTAGGAACCCCGACATCTTTGATGAGGATGGGGGTCGGCTTCTTCGCGCTGGAACGAGTATCGTCTCTAACTCCCTCCACCTGCACTCGAATGGCCGCGACACCAAAGCCCACCTCGAGATTGGATTCAGGTTCCATCCTGAGGACTATGAGCCTAAGTACCGAGGCGCGGGCCTTGGACTTGGAAATGCGATAGACATCGATATCAAGTCCGGAGAGAAAGACCAAGAACTACATGCCTATACGGTCTTAAATCAGCACACCAAGCTCGTGACCTTTGAGCCGCACCTGCACGCTCCAGGCGCGCGCATGTGCCTCGAAGCAATCTGGGGTTTCAATGTGGAGACCCTCTCCTGTGTAGGCTACGACCATAATTGGGTTCGGGGTTATGCCTTCGCTGATAATCACCAGCCACTACTACCCAAAGGCACGGTCCTCCACATCACGGGCTACATGGACAATACACCGGGAAACAGAAACCTCACAGATACCCGGAACTGGCAAGGCTCAGGTAACCGGTCGGTATCAAACATGTTCATCGACCTGGGGATGCGACTCACCTTGAGTGACGAGCAGTTCCAGCAGGAGATGGCTGATCGACGAGACGCATTGAACTTGAACGTGAATGATCACGCGATCGGCTGCCCACTCTGTATGGTCATCCCTGGGAGATAATTCGATGATGAGAAGTAGTTCCCCTCGTATTCAGGGCGTCCCTACATTCGTTCTAGCTTTGATAGCATCGGCGAGCTTTTTAGCTCAGCCACCGTCGAGTGCTAAGGCTCAAGAGACCTACTCGAAGGGCCAAAACATCTCTCCTGCGTACGAAGGTTGGGAACAGAACCCTGACGGCTCTTTTAGCTTCCTGTTCGGCTACATGAATCGGAATTGGCTGGAGGAACCAGACGTACCCGTCGGGGTCGATAACAGCTTCTCACCTGGCTCCGAAGACCGAGGCCAACCCACTCACTTCCTTCCGCGCCGTAACCGCTTCGCATTCAAAGTCCGCGTGCCAGCTGATTGGGGTGATAAGGAACTCGTATGGACCCTCACGACTGCTGGTAGAGTCGAGAAGGCCTACGCGTCACTCAGGCTCGATTACATCGTCGACAACATGATCATAGCGTCTGAAACCGGTGCTCTAAACGCGGGTTTTAGCACTCCTGCGTCCCGAGCAAACACTCCTCCTGTCGTAATGATAGAGGGAGATACGGTGCGAAGTGCCACAGTTGGTCAGCGAGTCACGCTCATCGCAACGGTGGATGATGACGGACTTCCTAGCGTCAGTACCAGGACACAGCAGCCGGACACAAGCGATGCACCGCCGAAGTTGAGTGCACGGCAACTCCGCCCGCCGTCACGGATAACTGTCGCGAAAGTCAACGGGCTACACCTGTCTTGGTTTGTGTTCCGAGGTGAGGGTGAAGTGATGTTTGATCCTTTCCAGGTGAAGGTCTGGGAAGACTCACGGGCTGGAGCTAATTCGCCCTGGTCTCCGTTATGGCGTGCACCATCTGTCCCGGAAGATATGCGTTGGGAGGTTGGGGTCACCTTCGATCGCCCAGGGACATACGTACTTCGTGGTCGTGCTGACGACGGAGGTCTCTACGGAGATACACAAGTCAGGTTTATTGTAGCACCTATAAGCTAGCCAAGGTGATCCACGTAAGATCGGTCTACGTTATGGCATGGCACCCTAAGAAGTTTTCCTGAACTTGTAGAAGGCTGCCCGGGGGGAAGAGCCCCCGGGCAGCCTTTAAGCAGGAAGTCACCTACTGGCAATCAACTGCCGATAACGGTCGGTACGTTTGGATTCCGTTCACGCTCCGAGTTCGGTACGTCGAAGCATAGACGAGGCTGCCCATTGATGAGTGTGCCCCTCGGGTTGTCAGAGAAGATCTCTGAGACTGCCTCAAAGTCCGGTAATTCGAGATCACCAGGAACAGTAGCTCCACCCAGCGGTCCCGCATTCTCCGCCCATCTGCGTTGGTCGCCAAGAGTCCGAGCTTCTAAGAAGAGCTCTATCGCGCGCTCTCGTTTGAGTCGGGTCCACGCCTCTACCTCTGAATCAGCCATCCACTCGCCAAGTGGATCTCCACCAGCTTGATGTGTAGTGGTTTGTGTAGTGTATGTCACACGCAGATCATTGATGATGGTCATAGCGTCTTGCCAATCACCACCCATTAATGCCGCCTCAGCCTGGATTAGACGCATCTCGGCTCCACTGGCGAGACGAATCGGGTCCTCCGGGTCATTATACTTAGCCTGGTTACGCCACGGTGTTTGGCCAAAACCCAAAAGCGCCGCGTTCGACCATGGGAATTCACTGTCAGCGAACCATCCCACCCTCGGATCGCCTGTCTCTTCCCAATAACCGGTTCCAGGAATAGGTGCCCCATTATTGGTTAGGTCTGGCTGTTCACCGTAGTAGGTATTCCACATGGTGTAGGCCAGATATGGCTGTCGGCCATTCGCCCACATAATCGTGTTTCGTGTGGCTTGCTCTAGGTTGCTCATCTCCACGACGTAGGTGAAATCACTCTCGACCGAAGCGGCGTCAGAATACGCGTTGGACCAACTCGCTTCGCCATATGTCGCTAGGAATGCGCGAACTTGCGCTCGCCCGGCATACGCTGCCGTCCTGAGCGAATCAGTGCTGGCCCTATTGATCGCCTCACTGAACTGCTCTTCAGCACGCTTCAAGTAAACCAAACCATCCTCGAGTGGACCACCATCGATAACGGCTTCACACCAATTTTCACCCAAGACCCGGTTGGCATACCCCGCCCAGAGGTTCGCCTGGGCCACCATGTCACCCTCAACAGCCGCGTCTTTGAACAGAAGGATCGCTGTCTCAGCTATGAACCGCGCCTGTTGCGCATCTCCGAAGTGGCCAGAATAGGAGCCAGGTTGAATATGGCCACCCTGAGCAGCTACCGAGTGACCATACGCCCCCGTCTGACCACCCGGCATGATCTCACGTGCAATAATCGCTCCCGTATAGCCGATCCAGCCTATCGCCTCATTTAAACGTCGTTGGGCACCATTTACGAGCCCTGCCCGGGACGCTGGCTGAATCAGGAACTCATCCTGGATCGGCCCAGGGTTTGTGATTTCACAGCCCGTTCCAAGAATGAGCAATACAAAAGCCGCTGCGAACCGCATCCTTCGGTTAGCCTTTTCTATTTGTTGCTTATGCATATTGGCTTCCCGCTCAGAACGTGATTCGTAGAGATGCACGTAACACGATCGGCGCCGGTACGGTCTCTTCGAAGTTGTAGCCCTGTTGACCAGATGCGTACGGATCGGACTGCGCCTCAGGATCCATGTACGGCATATCCCTCATCCATAAGTAGGAGTTGTTCAAGGCAAGCGTCAGCGTTGCGTTACTCACTTTCTCTGGGAACGCAAAATCCATCGGAATCGTGGCGCTCACGCTCCGAATCTTGAAGAAGTCGCCCTTCCATACGTAGCCCTCATACTCACTTGGATCGCATCGAGCTTTCCAGATAGCTGGAATGCCTGTCTTTAATTCGATCGAGTTCGCTGGGTCCACATAGTATGGGAAGCAAAGAGGAGAGCGTACGCTCCGGGTGATCGACCAAACCGCTTCCGTCATGTAGAAGCCACCTTTGTAGTCACCTCTAGCCGAAAGCACGATACCCTTGGGAAGCCGCACGGTCATGCTCGGACTTATGAACGTCGTGGGGAGATTCGGCCCGTAGTTGATCCGCTCGTAAACAGGGTCAGCAATTTCATCCGGGTTAGTTACAATCTCATTGCGTACGTTACGGAGCGTGCAGCCCTCATCACCGTTCGGTCCACAGTCCATACGGAGTTCGTTCGTCTC
>DCAZ01000140.1:1828-12708 GCA_002313925.1 Gemmatimonadales bacterium UBA1120 | reverse complement strand
GTAGGCTATCTAATGCCCTGGGGGACAAGTGCCGCAAGTGCAGTAGTAGAGGCTCTTCGTGCTGGAATCAGAGTGCGCGCAGCCGGTGCTGAGTTCACGCTTGGCGGACGCGAATACCCTGTTGGCACCGCAATCGTGCGCACGGCCGAGAACGATGCAAACCTTCAACAACGACTTGGTCGAATCGCTTCTGCTCATGGAGCAGAGGTCATCCCGATCGATGACTCCTATGTTGAAGAGGGTGCGTCGCTCGGAAGCAACAGCGTCCGTGCTCTGCGCTCTCCCCGCGTACTCCTCGTATACGATTCTCCCGGTCAGACAAATTCTGTTGGCTTCGCCCGATATGTCCTGGAGCAGCGTTATGCGCAGCCGACTGTGGCTGTACGTGCGTCGAGCCTCGGGCGAGCGAATCTCGCCGACTACGACGTCATCGTCTTTCCGAGCGGCAACTACTCAAATGCGGTGAACTCGGGGATGGTCGAAGAGCTGCGCAACTGGATGTCCAATGGTGGTACGATGATCACAATGGCAGCATCCACAGCGTGGGCGATTCGAGCTGAGCTACTTTCGACGACCGCCGAGCGCAGGGGAGGCAGGGCCGTGGGTGATGATCCTCCGAGCAATGAGACGCCCGATCAACCGATTGAGTATCTAGAGGAAATTGTGCCTGAGGATGAGGGCCCTGAGTCGGTTCCGGGTGCGATCCTGAGGACGCTGTTAGATACCGAACACTGGCTGTCTTCGGGGACTGATGGAGAAATCGGGGTACTGGTGCAGGGCAACCGTGTTTTCACACCAATGACACTCGACAACGGCATAAATGTAGGTCGTTACGGAGATCTCGATAATCTGGTGTTGAGTGGCATTGTGTGGGATGAGGCACGCCCACAGCTCGCAAATAAGGCATTCCTGATGTACGAGTCGTATGGCAGTGGCCAGATCGTCGCTTTTGCCGAGGACCCCAACTACCGGGCGTATACCGAAGCCACTGAGCTTCTCTTCATGAATGCCGTGCTTCTCGGTCCGGGGCGGTAGGGTCGAGGCGACCAGATGCCTTGGCATCAGTCGTAACGATCTATCATTCGGAATTCCCGACATAAAGGCATGCCGATGGCCACTGTGCTCAAGCTCGATGAAATCAAGCGTCTGATAGATATCCCGCAGTTGATCCGGGAGATTGAAACTGGATTTGTTCTTTATTCGGAAGGTCGGGTTAAGGTGCCACCGGTTGGATTTCTTCATTTTGATGACCCGCCAGGTGACGTTCATATCAAGTACGGATTTGTCTCCGGTGACGACTACTATGTCCTGAAGATGGCCTCAGGGTTCTATAAAAATCCGGAATTGGGGCTACCGGTCAGTGATGGGTTGCTTCTGGTCTTCAGTCAGAAGACCGGAGGTCTCAAGCTCATTTTATTGGATAAATGTTGGCTCACTGATATGCGTACTGCGGCCGCTGGTGCAGTCGCAGCAAAGCACTTGGCTGCGGGGAACATCCATCACATTGGCATCGTCGGAACTGGCGTCCAAGCCAGGATGCAACTCGAAATGTTGCGTGATGTTATTGACTGTAGGAGTTGCTTCATCTGGGGTAGGGATTCGACCAAAGTGCAGCGTATGATTGAAGATCTTCAATCTCGAGAGCGAATTCGGACGTGGGGGCTGGAAATCAAGGCAGCAGAGGTACTCGATGATCTGGTTTCACAATGCAATCTTATAGTCACCACGACTTCTGCCAGGAATCCCTTAATTCGCGCTGATTTAGTGCAAGAAGGAACGCACATTACCGCGATGGGCTCAGACGATCACGGAAAGCAGGAACTCGAAGCTGAACTCTTGGCAAAGGCGGATCTAGTCGTCGCGGACAGCATTTCGCAATGTGTTGATCACGGCGAATGTTGTGCCGCGGTCCAAGGAGGACAGATTAGGGAAGACTCCATTCTGGAATTGGGGCAAGTGATTAAGAATCCCACAATTGGTCGGACAAGCGAAGACCAAATCACAGTTGTGGATCTCACAGGGGTTGCGATCCAGGACATTCAGATTGCTAAGATAGTCGATCGTGCCCTCTCCTCGCCCGAGCGGGAAGCTGAACTGGCTTGATCGACTGTACCTCTGCAAGTTGGCGCAGATACAGGGATGGCCGTTTCGGGCAAAGCTCGTGTCGATCACCCTACTAGACCTCGGTGCAGGGGGACAATGATGTCGAAGGCCTATGATCGCGAACTCGGAATGGGCCGGGACATTCCCCGCCGCGACTTCCTCAACGGGGTCGCTGTGACCGTTGGTGGGTCGATGCTGTCCCTGCAGAAACTCGATAAGTCTGCTGATCCCTGGTTCGGATATAGTAGTCCGCAGGAGGCGTATTATCCGCCAGCAGTGACAGGGATGCGGGGTAGCCACACAGGTTCCTTCGAGGTCGCCCATGGCTTCCGTGACGGACGTACATGGGCTGGGGAGGACTCGGGCGAGCACTATGACATGGTCATCGTAGGTGGGGGGCTGAGTGGCTTGTCCGCTGGGTTCTTTTTCCACGATAACGCCGGGCCGGGATCTCGGGTCCTGATCCTCGATAACCACGACGATTTTGGAGGTCACGCCAAGCGGAACGAGTTTTCATACGGTGATCGCACTCTCTTGCTGAATGGTGGCACATCGAACCTTGAGGCTATCCATCATTATTCAACAGTTGCTCGCACCTTACTGGCCACGGTTGGTCTGGATCTTGAACGGGCAGAGGCAGCTGACCAAACGAGTCGAAATTTTTACAGATCATTGGGCCTGACGGGAAGCACGTTTTTCAGCCGAGAGATCTTCGGGGATGATCGTCTCGTGACAGGGTCAGTGAGTGGGTTTGGGCCGAACGGCGACCGACAGGGATGGCTCGCTCAGACCCCGTTATCCGGGGATGTGCAGCGAGATATCGTGAGGCTTGAGGAGATCGGTGCCGCGGTAGACGGATGGTCTGATCTTTCTGATGGAGATCGGAAGACGAGACTTGCTAGGATGAGCTATGCAACTTTTCTCCTTAACCACGCTCGTGTCCGCCCGGAAGTCATTCCATTCTACGATGACCGACCGAAAGGCTTGTTCTGCGTTGGTATCGATGCGCTGCCCGCGCTCTATGCTTGGGCTATGGGTTATCCGGGATTTCAGCAACTCGATCTGCAGCCGTTGTCTCGGGTTGGACCGCTTACCCACATTGGTGGTGGACAGCATGGGCGTGAACGACAGTTCAGTGGTGGGCCTACCATCGAGCTTCCCGATGGTAATGCGACACTCGCTCGCCTCCTTGTCCGGGCCATGATCCCCGACGCGCTTCCAGGGTCGACGCTGGAGGACTCAATCATGGCCCACCTCGATTACTCGCGGCTTGACCGGGATGGCTCGCCCGTTCGGATCAGGCTCAATAGCACAGTAGTCCGGGTCCAACATCGTGGGAGTCCGGAGAATGCATCCGAAGTCGAGGTGACGTACGTGGGGCAGGATGGGACCGCGAAGACGGTTCGCGCGAACCACGTCGTAATGGCGTGCCACAATGACATGATACCCTACATCTGCCCTGAGATGTCACCAGAGCAAAAGTCAGCCCTCGGCTATGGTGAACGCATGCCCATTGTGTACACCAACGTTCTAATACGGAACTGGACAGCATTCACGAATCTAGGTGTTAGGAGTGTGACTTGCCCCGGTATGTATCACTCGAATTTCAGCCTCGGCCGTGCCCTAGAGATTGGAGACTACAACCCACCCCGGTCTCCTGAAGACCCAATGGTTCTTCACATGACTCGCACACCCTGTGTGCCAGGTCTTCCCAAGAAGGAGCAACATCGACGCGGTCGCCGGGATCTTCAGGAGACTACCTTCGAGACCTTCGAGCACAATATCCGGGATCAGATCGGACGCGCGCTCTCCGATGGAGGATTCGACCCTGCTCGGGACATCGAAGCGATCACCGTAAACCGCTGGCCTCATGGATACGCATATTCGTATGACACGTTGGACGACCCAATCGAATGGGCGTTGTTCGAAGATGACGACCGGCCGTGCGTCATTGGCCGTCAACGTTTCGGTCGTATCTCGATCGCGAACTCCGATGCGGCTGCGACGCCTCACACAGACGCGGCGATCGACCAAGGCTATCGGGCCGTTGGCGAACAACTTTTGACGAGGAGCAGGGCTGAAATCTCTTGAGTAACTCCATTGGGATGAGGGAAGGGATGGAATTCGAACGTTGATTTACAATAGTTCGGGTACGACCAGGCTTGCTCTTCGGTGTCCGTGATCCCATCGTCGCGATCCGTCCCAGCCCATAATCTGGAGCCAACTTTATGAGCCGCACTGCCATGCTCTTTGCAGCCGCGCTGCTTCTTACCCTGCCCGTTCAACTTGATGGACAGTCATCATGGAACGAATTAGTCGATCTGTTCGGTGAATGGCGTGAGTTCGAGCGTCCGGAGTTCATCGGCGGGGTGCCTGACTACACCGCGACAGCTATGGCTCGGCAACAACAGGAACTCGGAGAGTGGAAAGAGCGGTTGTGGGCATTCGATATAGAGAGTTGGTCGGCGGAACAGCAGATCGACTGGCATCTCGTCCGTGCGGAAATGAACGGACTGGATTTTGATCATAAGATCCGAAGGCCATGGGCTCGCGATCCCGCATTCTATGCAACCATGTATCTGTCCGAGAGCGACGTGCCCGCACATGAGGGTCCGGTCGCTCATGGCTGGATTGATACATGGATCTACGAATACCCGCTTTCGATGGATGACGCGGCCGATTTAGGGCGACGCTTCACTGCGATCCCAGCTTTACTAGAACAAGCTCGGGAAAACCTAGCAGGGAGCAATGCACGTGATTTGTGGGAGGCGGGGATTCGCTCATTTCGTGGTCAGGCAGCAGACCTAAGAGCGTATGGCGAACAGGTTGCGGGTACGAGTGATGCGCTAGATCGCTCTCTAGTCAACGCAGCCCAGGCATCAGACGAATTCTCCGATTGGGTGGCGTCGGAGCTTCCGGGAAAGACAGGTCGGTCAGGTGTGGGCAGCGATGCTTACACCTGGTACATGCACAACGTGCACCTATCTCCGTTTTCATGGGAAGAACAAGTCACCCTGATGAAGCGGGAACTTGCCCGCTCGCACTCCTCGCTTCGACTGGAGGAGAACCGTAACCGGCATCTTCCTGAGCTCGAACGTATTCAAAGTCCAGCAGAGTACGATCGCCGACTCAATGAGTCTGTAGATCTATATATGGCGTTCCTAGAGCAGGAGGAAATCGAAACCATCGAGGATTGGACGGATGCAGCTTTACGTGCCGTCAACGGTTCTTTCACGCCTGCCGAGCCTGGAGAGATTCGTAATTTTTTCCAAGAGGTCATCTATCGAGATCCGGATGCCTTTCGCCCGCATATGCACCATTGGATCGAACTCGCGCGCATGAGAGAAGCCCCGCATCAGAGCCCCATTCGAGCGACGCCGTCTCTCTCGAATATCTATGACCATCGCTCCGAGGGTCTCGCTACCGGTGTTGAGGAAATGTTCATGCACTTGGGTTTGCTGGATGAAAATTCACCACGGGCTCGTGAATTAGTCTGGATCATGCTGGCTCAGAGAGCTGCTCGAGCAACATCGGGTTTGATGCTGCATGGCCACGAGTTTGTGATGGAAGAAGCTGTTGATTTTGCGGGCAAGTGGACTCCACGTGGCTGGCTGCCAGATGGTGACCTAGTGCGTGGTGAACAGCATCTTTACCTCCGCCAGCCTGGCTACGGTACGAGTTACGTGGCAGGGAAGATTCAGATCGAACAATTATTGGCAGAGGAAGCGCTACAGAATGGAGATGACTTTACCATCAGGCGCTTTTTTGATGATTTCTACTCGGCTGGTGTGATCCCCACCGTACTTGTGCATTGGGAGATGACCGGAGAGAAGCACCCGATCCTAGATATTGGTGGTGTTCAGGAGGCGCCCTGGCGATAGATAGATATAGGAGCAGAGGATGCAGGAGGTCAGGATAGGCAAGTATACCGTTGGAACGGTGGCAGCCTACACGCTCTAGCGGTAATCTGACCTCCCCGTCGCCGCACAGGAGGATCAATCATGACGAGGCGCTCCGCATTTTATTCTTTCGCTGTCCTGCTTGCGTTCGCACTCGCAGGGGTCTTACCCGTCTCGCTAGTGGGCCAGGGTACGATCGCCATCGTTGGTGCAACAATCATCGATGGAAACGGTGGCCCACCACTCGTGAACGGAACCATCGTTCTGACCGGAAACCGGATCAGTACAGTGGGACCAGCTGGCAACGTCGATGTTCCGAACGGTGCCCAGGTGATTGATGGTACGGGAAAGTTTGTTACGCCGGGCTTCATCGACAGTAACGTGCACCTCTCCCTCTATGGGGCAGGTGAGACGATTCTCCGCTACGAGTCGCGCAATGCTGATCTGACGCTTGAGTCGGCTCAGCTTGAGCTCAAGCATGGATTCACTACGGTCCGGGACAGTTATGGATCTCTCTTACCGCTCATCGAAGTACGAGATGCGATCAAGAGAGGTGAGGTGGTCGGCCCTCGAATGCTTGTGGCCGGTAACATCGTAGGGTGGGGTGGCCCGTATTCGATCACCTTTTCGCTTGTTCGTGAGACGGGCCTCACGCTGTTTCAAGAGCAGTTCAATGACTTCATCACGCAGGGCTCCGGAGAGGAGTGGATGCATATGGAGCCGGAGGATCTCCGTGTAGCGGTGAACGCGTATCTCGATAAGGGTCCGGACTTCATCAAGTTCGGTGGTACGAGCCATTTCTCGAATCCGATTATGATCGGATTCAGCCCTCGAGCCCAAGAGGTCATGGTCGAGGAGACACACAAGCGGGGACTGGTGGCTGAGACACACTCGACAAGCCCAGAAGGTCTGCGGATTTCGGTCGAGTCAGGCATCGATCTCATTCAACACCCGGAGGTACTACCCAGCGTCATATCCGATGCTCTGGCCGAGGAGATTGAACGACGGGGTACCATCTGTGCCATGCTTTCCAACACGATCACAGGTGAGCCATGGGCGGAGCATCTGAAGGAGCAGGCGGACCGAGAGGAAAACGAAGACGAACAGGCAGAGGACGTCACGGAGGAGCGGATAAAAACCTCTGCTGAGTTGCGAGCTGAAGCGCGGCAGAGAGGTGAAGGTATCGAGATTCGTCGAAAGAACGCCGAAAAACTCATCAAGTCTGGGTGTGTGACAACGATCGGTACCGACAACTACCTCGGCTCAGCGCCTGAATTCCGGCGCAACCCCAAGAAGGCGCTTAACCAATCTTTCGGAACGGGGAGCCTGCTTGCGACCGAGGGGCTGGTAGAGTTGGGGATGACCCCTATGGAGGCCATCGTGGCCGTAACAAAGAATGGTGCGTTGGCGTGCCTCATGCTTGATGAATTGGGTACGCTTGAGAATGGCAAGCTCGCGGATGTGCTAATTCTGGGTGCGGATCCGCTTGCAGACATCCGCAACATTCGTGTATTGGATACCGTAATTCGGGACGGGAAGATCGTTGATCTTGATGCACTGCCAAATCAAAGAATCTTTTCAAGTCCGGCCGATACCTTAGAGCATCCAGGGCACGAAGAGCTGCAGAGATACTAGTTGCTTGGAAGCAGGGTCATTTAAAAAAGCCCATGAGAATATTTAAGCATCAACAATGGCATATACTGGTATTAGGTGGGTTGTTATTCCTCCTCTACTCTTATCTGGAAGCAGATCGAACTGTTCTCAATGGTGAGTTATGGGGAATCAGTACCCTTGCTTGGGCCAATTTTGCGATTTTGGCGCCTGTCATTCATCAATGTTACGTGCTTGTTTGCTGGCGGTCTGAACTGCATTACCGAGGACTCTCAAAGCTGTTTGGAGAAAATGCCTTCAGCGTCTATAAGACAGGTTTCTCGATTCTTGGACTTTCTCGACCCGTACTGATTGTTCTGCTTGCGATCTCGAGCAGGATGACATTGAACCTCGACTCCACTTTTTCCTATCTACTATCAGCGATATTCCTGATTCCAGCCGTTTATTTGTTCTATTCAGTAAAGAAATATTTCGGCTTCGACCGGGCTTTCGGGATAGATCATTTTTATCCAGAAGAATACAGGCTAAAACCGTTCGTAGATCAGGGGATTTTCAAGTACACTCGCAACGGTATGTATACGTTTGGATTCTTCCTAGTTTGGGTTCCGGGATTCCTGCTCCAGTCAAAGGCAGCTCTATCGATAGCGTTATTCAGTCATCTCTATATCTGGGTGCACTACTATTTCACTGAGCGACCAGACATGAGGATTATTTATCGAGATGTATGAGAATGAGTTTGTTCGGCTGCATTTATTATGGTCTCCCGATCGTTTCAGCTGGTAGCAGCGTTACGATCACCACTCGATCTTCGTTCAGATAACGTCGTGCATCTTCTTGGATCGATTCGATGGTGACGGCATCGATGGTTGTTGTATCGAGCAGGAAACGGGGGTCCTGACCCGACGCCTTAGCCCCAATGAGTTGGGCTGCCCAGTAGGGATTCAACCGCACATTTGTCTCGCGTGCGCGTCGCTCTCCCTCGACCACTTTATCGACGTCCTCCTGGCTTGGCCCCTCGACCTGTAGTTTACGGAGCTCCTCAAATACTACACCGCGCAACTCCTCGGAACGTAGTGGATCCGATCCGAATGCAACTGTAACAGTATAGCTCTCTTCTGGGATCTGCTCGTAGCCTCCAGTCACCCCCACACCGTAAGTGCCACCAAGATCCTCCCGCATCCGTTCTCTCAGTCGTATCTCTAGGGCCTGGGCCATCACGCGCATTCCCACGCGGTTTTGAGCCGTATAATCAAACGGGCCGCTGAAGGCCATGATCGTTTGGCTCTGTGGCTCGACCCCCGCACGCACGGTCTTCTGAATATGTGCGTCTGGTGGGTCGATATCTAAGTCCACGTGACTATCTACTCTCTCTATTCTGGGTAGTGAGCCCAAGTACTGTTCGGCTAGCGGACGCATGATGTCTAAGTCGATGGCTCCCACGAACACGAATGTGAAGTCGCTCGCATCGGCGAAACGCTCCCTGTAGAAATCGACCCCGGTTTCTAGGTCGATTTCGTCCAGAACGGCTACTGAAAGTGGGCGGGATCTTGGATGTCCTTGGGCCATGGTCACGCTGAAGGTGTCTGCGAATGCCGCCATCGGGTTCGATCCGAGATTTTCCAGGACTGCCCGGCCCTGAGCCATGAATGCTTGGAAAGCCGTTTCATCTTGGCGTGGCGACGTGAAATAGAGCCAAACCAACTGGAGCATCGTTTCAAGGTCCTCGGGAGATGCAGAGCCACTCATACCTTCGGTGTTCTGGTCAATGGATGGGGACACCTGGACCGCCTTGCCTGCAAGCGCCTTCTGGAGATCGATCGTTGAGAAAGCTCCTACGCCACCTTGCTGGACCAGCCCCGCAGCAATCACTGCTGACTGATGATCCTCCAAGCTCGAATTGGACCAGCCGCCGGGACTTGTCGCCTGCATGGCAATCTCATCTTCTTTGAAGTCCGTCGGTTTCAGCCAAACGGTGACCCCGTTCGATAGAGTCCAGACCGTCATGTTCAGTTCGTCGATCACACTTTCGGAAAGGATTGATCCGGGTTCAGGGGGTTCGGGCACAAGTGGCTCGTCGAGCGTGGTGTCCACATATGGTTCGATTTCCATGCTGGTCACGCCGGCAAAGACCTGCTCGAAGTCGGTCTGAGAAGGAGTGGTCAGTCCGGGCTTATCAATAGCGTTGGCAAGCACGACACGGTTGGCCTGGTCCAGGTTGGCTCGCGCTGCCTCGTTCACAAGATCCAAGTCGATGGTCTGCATCAGCGCCTGTGCGGCCATGTACTCAAATTCGATACCCGGAATGGCATTGCCCTGCAGGAAATGGTTGATGTACTCGCTGGCAAACTGAAGAGACTCCTGGTTCTCACGGTCGTTGAAAGTCAGCTCTAGTCCTCGAACCAGATCAAGCTTTTGACGCTCCAACTCACCATCTGTGAAGCCGTGACGAGCCGCTCGTTCCGCCTCGACGAAAAGAGCTTCGAGGCCTCGTGCGTGTCCGTCTTCCTGAACCAATGCCAAGATCTGGAAGGCGCTCTTCGCACGGACGAACTCCCCTTGTCCGGAAAACGCAGCCACGAACGGTGGATCGGCCTGCTGCGTAAGCTCCTGAAGCCGGTTGTTCATCATGCTGCTCACGAGCACATCAACCAAGGCCTGGCGATAGCCCCCGACAGTTGTCACTTCCTGGGGGTCCTGCAACGCGAGAACTCCGACCTGGGAGCCCGTAGCTTCGGGGTCTGAGGCAATCGCATAATAGGTTTCGGCGTGATCGGGAACGTCAAAGTAGGGCCGTTCCAACGGCGTTTCCGGTACCGGCATCCGGTTGAAGTGTGTCTGGATCAGCTGCTCGATTTCTTCAGGATCGAAGTCACCGACCGCTACCACCGCCATGAGGTCGGCCCGGTACCACGTGTTGTAGAACCGGGTGAGTTCCTCGTGGGGGAAGTTCTGCAATACCTCCACCTTCCCTATGGGGAGGCGTTCCGCGTAGCGCGAGTCGGTGAACATGATCGGGAACTGTTGGTCCTGAATGCGTGCGCCGGCTCCACGCCCTAGACGCCATTCCTCGATGACTACACCCCGTTCCTTATCGATCTCTTCGGGCTCAAAACTCACCTGGTGGGCCCAGTCTTCGAGGATCTGGAATCCGGTGGCGACCGGCCCCGGATCCTCTGTCGGTACTTGGAGCATATAAACGGTCTCATCGAAGCTCGTATAGGCGTTGACCGAGGGTCCGAATGCCATGCCGATCGATTCGAGGTAATC